>NZ_JAAGPN010000469.1:0-3337 GCF_017104805.1 Paraburkholderia sp. Ac-20347
GCGGCGCGCATCCGGCGCACGTGGCCGAGGAACGCGCCGCGCGCGTGCAGGCCGCGCAGGCCGCGATCCGCGCCGTCGACGCGCTGCACGAGACCGCCACGGAAGACATGAACGAATCGCAGTCCGCCTACGCCGCCGACACCACCGCCCGCGTGATGGACACCTATCGCCGCCGCCTCGCGACGCTCGACGCCGACCGCGATCTCAGCAAGCACGCGCGCGAAGCCGAATCGCTCGAATTGCAGATGCGCCTCGCGGCCATGCGCGCCGAACGCGCGACGCTGCTCGACCTGCGCAACAAGCAGACGATCAACGACGAAACGCTCGCCAAGCTGATGCGCGAAGTCGACCTCTCGGAAACGGCGATGACCACGCGCGGACGCAATCGCGGCTGACACGTCACGCTGCGCAGCGCTGCATCACGCCGCGCTACGCGCAATAAAAAACGCGACGCCCTTGCGGGCCGTCGCGTTTTTTTCGTCTGCGCTACACGGGTTACGCCGCGCGCGCGAGAGCGGGAATCAGACCGCCGCGTCCTGCGCCGACTTCTTGCGCAGCAGCGCGTAGAGCACGATCGCGCCGAACGTCGCGGTGCCGATGCCGCCGAGACCGAAGTTGCCGAGCTTGAGCGAGAAGTCGCCCGCGCCGAGCACCAGCGTGACGGCCGCGACGATCAGGTTGCGGTTGTCCGAGAAGTCGACCTTGTTGACGACCCAGATGCGCGCGCCCGTCACCGCGATCAGACCGAACACGACGATCGACACGCCGCCGAGCACCGGACCCGGAATCGTCTGGATCACCGCGCCGAACTTCGGCGAGAAGCCGAGCACGAGCGCGATCACCGCGGCGATGGCGAACACCAGCGTCGAGTAGATCTTGGTGACGGCCATCACGCCGATGTTTTCCGCGTAGGTCGTCACGCCCGTGCCACCCGCGAAGCCCGAGACGATGGTCGCGAGACCGTCGCCGATGAACGCGCGGCCCACGTAGCGGTCGAGGTTGTGGCCCGTCATCGCCGACACGGCCTTGATGTGGCCGAGATTTTCCGCGACGAGAATCACGGCGATCGGCACGAGCAGCGCCATCGCATGCGGATCGAACACGGGCGCGCTGAACTTCGGCATGCCGAACCACGCGGCGTTCCCGACGATCGCAAAGTCGATCGGCTTGCCGAGGCCCATGCCGTTGGTGACGATCGCGTAGATCACGTAGGCGATGATCAGGCCGACGAGAATCAGCAGGCGTTGCAGCATGCCGCGCGTGAACACGGCCACGCCGCCGACGCAGAGCACGGTGACGAGCGCCATCCACGAATCGAACTGCGAGCCGCTCACGCCCTTCACGGCGATCGGCGCGAGGTTCAGGCCGATCACGCAGACGATCGCGCCGGTCACGACCGGCGGCATGAGCGTCTCGATCCACTTGGTGCCGATGGCCGAGACCAGCACGCCGATCAGCGCATAGACCACGCCGCACGCAATGATGCCGCCGAGCGCGACCGGAATGTTCGGATTCGCGCCGTGGCCGCTATAGCCGGTGGCCGCGATCACGAGGCCGATGAACGCGAAGCTCGAACCGAGATAGCTCGGCACGCGTCCGCCCACGACCACGAAGAACAGCAGCGTGCCGATGCCCGACATGAAAATGCAGAGGTTGGGATCGAAGCCCATCAGCAGCGGCGCGAGCACGGTCGAGCCGAACATGGCGACGACGTGCTGCACGCCCATCGCGAACATCTGCGGCCAGGCGAGGCGCTCGTCGGGCGCGACGACGGTTTTGGCGTCCGTCTGCGCGCGCCAGCGCGGGAAATAGGAATCGGACATCGGGAGCTCCTTTTGTGCCGTGATCGGCGGGCGCGCTGGCGCGACGGGGCGCGGCGCGGGCCGGATCGGATTCTGTTTATCGGAACGGGGCGCGAGCCGGATGCGGCGTGCGCCGCACGCCCCGGGATTCGCTGATGCCCTTGATGGAAATCAGGCGCGAGTGTACGGAGCCGCAATCGGCGTGGCAAGGCGGGCATCCGCGCATGTGGGCCGGACGAAACAGGCGGCGGCGATAGATTTCGCCGCTGTTTCGTCGCTCGATTCCCCCGCCTCGCTCCGATACGAGTTTCGGACTAATCCTATATCGAGCGGGAAGGGCCGGGCATAGACTGAAATCTCTGCGTGACCCCATGACAGTTCATGCAGAGGTTGTAAGTTGTAAACTCTCCGACTTCCCGCTCATGCCGTTCTGGCCTGAGCGGTTTTTTTTGTGCGGCCGTTTGATGCGGCCGTGGGCGGAGATTCGCGGACATTCGCGGAATTTTGCGAACGCTCGCGAACGCCGCACCACGTCAGGCGAACGCGTCCTGCGCGAGTTCCCGCACGTAGTCCCGCACGCCTTCGGGCCAGTCCACGCTCCACGCCTCGAAACGCGCCCGCTCGCCCGCATAGAGCGCGCGCAACGCCTCCTCGTAACCCGGCAGATTGCCCGCCAGCGCCGTCATGAAACGATGCACGGCTTCGCGCGAGGCGCGCACGCGATGCTTTTCCTCGCCCGCGATCCGCGCCGTTTCCACCAGCTTGCGCAGCACCACCGACGCCCCGCCCGGCTGCGCCGCCAGCCAGTCCCAGTGACGCGGCAGCAGCGTGACCTCGCGCGCCACCACGCCGAGCTTCGGACGGCCGCGGCCGCGCGGCGCGTCGTCGGCGGATTCCTGATCGGCGGATGCGTCAGTGGACTGCGCCGCTTCCTGAGCGGCCTCCTGAGCGCGCGCCTGCCAGGCGGCGTCAGCGGCGAGGCGCGCGGCCACGTCAGCAGGACGTCCGCGCAGATCGAACTCGACCGGACGCGCGTCGCGGTCGTCGAAGATCAGCACCGATGCCGATGCATCGCGCTCCAGTTCCGCCTTCACCGCGAGCGCCACGTCCAGCGCCGCGCCGCGCGCCAGCAAGCGCGTGCCCGCAAAAGCCGTGACGCCGTGCGCCACCGTGTGTTGAATCGCTGCCATGTCGATTACTCCGTTCGAATCGTGCAGCGAATATTACCCGGGTAAATTGTATAACGCAATATCACCCGGGTAATATTTATTGACGAACGACAACGTGCAATCCGCTCAGAGATCCGGTCCGGCGTCCTGCGGCTCGCGCGCGACGCTCGGCTGCCAGACGGCCACGCGGTTGCGGCCCGCGCGCTTGGCCGTGTAGAGCGCGGCATCGGCGGCTTCGATCAGCGCGCGCCAGTTCTCGAAGCCGCGCTCCGAGGTGCTGGCCACGCCCACGCTGGCCGTCAGCACGCCGTTCGGACTGTCCTCGTGCGGCACCGCCAATGCCTCGATCGCCGCACGCAGCCGCTC
>NZ_JAAGPN010000470.1:0-232 GCF_017104805.1 Paraburkholderia sp. Ac-20347
GCGGAAGAATCGAGCAGAGCGAAGCATGGCGGAACGGCATGACCCGGTGAGTGAGGTGATAGAAAGCGAAGGTCGATGAAAAGAGAACGGCAAACTCGATCGTCAGTGCGCATGACATCTGGTGAGATAGCATCACTGTGCGTGCTACGGTGGTCGATTTGTTCCCTGCGGCACGAGGCAAGTGTTTTAAACTCGTGTAAGTGAAGACACCCGGCGAATATTTTTTTTTTTT
>NZ_JAAGPN010000471.1:0-3002 GCF_017104805.1 Paraburkholderia sp. Ac-20347
TAAGCAAAACTGATCCGCCAACGCTTTTCCCCATGCAACGGGCGCTCGATGAGAGCGCCCGTTTTGCTTTATCGGCTCAAGGCGGGGCGCGGTTTTTATCTCCTTCAAGACAATTTAAGAGTTTTCTTGTGGCCCGTTCGATTTGAGCCGCATACCTTAAGCGGGTGATTTTTATCTCGTGCGCCGGCGATCCACGAAGTCATCGGTGTCCGGATTCATGTCGAATCAAATCAGTTAGGCATGCGATTTATCTGGCAACCGTTGAATTGCCTCTCCGGTGACGTTTCCCTCGTCGAGCATGATTGGCCGTTCGCGTGTTCGCGCTCGGGGTGTCGGCAACATTAGCCATTCGGCTAGATGATTTTCCGCGTCGACTGAAGCAAAAATGAGTTTGTCGGGCACACGTCGATTCGTCGCGTGCGGCAGGGTCACGGCTATACGTTTTGGATTCCGAAGTAAAGAAGCGTGGAATCGCCCGATTGAGGCGCTTCCACGTCGCCCCATTGAAACGACCAAGGAAGCGTATGAACAAGGCTTATCGATCTGTCTGGAACGAGTCGGCTGGCGCGTGGGTGGCCGTGCAGGAAAACGCACGCAGTCATGGCAGCAGCGGCGTGAAGGCGGGCGTGGTGAACGCGGCGCAGGCCGTCGCGTTGCTCGGGCTCGGCGGCATTGCGCTCGCGGCGCATGCCACGGACGCGCAGCCGGAAAGCGCCGCCGCGCTACCCGGCGTGGCGGCGAACGATCAGGCCGCCAGAGGGAGCGATAACGCGAATATCGGTGGGAACGTTGGCGCGAGCGAAGTCCAGAACGCCTTGCTGCTCGCCTCGCTGGGCGTTCCGGGCACAGGGGCTTCGGCGGCTTCGGCGAGCCCCGTCGAGATGGCCGCAGCCGCTCCGCAACGCGCTTCGCTGATGGCAACCGCCGCCAATTCGGGCGTCGACACGACCGGCCTGACCACCGCATTCAGGACCGCCGCCTGGTACACGCAGGTCAGAGGTATTGCCAATGCGTCGGGGTCGACGGGGCCAACCGATATGGCGCGCGCGAATGGCGCAGGCAGTATCGCCATGGGCTCGAACACGCAATCCGACGGCAACGCCAGCCTCGCGCTGGGCATTCAGTCGCGTGCGATGGGCAACGATTCGGTGGCGCTGGGCGCGGGCTCCGTGGCGAATCAGGCCAATACCGTGTCGGTTGGCAGTGACGGTATGCAAACGCACGTCGTCTACGACGTGGACAATGTTGCGACCACGCTGCCGAGCCTCGCGAACACGCGCCGCATCGTGAACATGGCGGCGGGTCAGGGCGATACGGACGCCGTGAACGTCGCGCAGCTCAAGGGCGTGACGAGCGCGCTCGGCGGCGGCGCGGCCGTGAGCGGCGACGGTTCGGTCACGGCGCCGAGCTATGTGCTGGGCAACCAGACCTATGGCGACGTCGGCACGGCGTTGAAGGCGGTGGAAAGCACGGCGATCACGGGTTCGGCGGACGGCGTCAAATACGACACGTCCGCGCATACGCGCATCACGTTCGATAGCGCCGACGCGGGCACGGTGCTGTCGAACGTCGCCAATGGCAAGGCCGACCGCGACGCCATCAACCTCGGCCAGTTGAAGGCGGCGGGCCTCGACGTGGACGGCAGTGGCAACGCTACGAACAGCTTCGTCGCTTACGACGACACGTCGCGCGCCACGGTCACGCTCGGCGGCGCGAGCGGCACGCGCATCACGAATCTGGCAGCAGGCAATGTGGCGGCGGGCAGCAGCGACGCCGTGAACGGCGCGCAACTCTACGGCGTCGCCAGCGGCACGGCAACGGCGCTGGGCGGCGGCGCGGGCGTGAACGCAGACGGCTCCCTGAGCGGCCCGGGCTATGTGCTGGGCGGCACGACCTACTCCGACGTCGGCAGCGCGCTCAAGGCGGTGGAGACAACGGCTGCAGCGGGCCCCGTGGACGGCGTGAAGTACGACACTCCCGCGCACGCGCGCGTCACGTTCGATGGCGGCGACGCCGGCACGGTGCTCTCGAACGTCGCCAACGGCACGGCGGACCGCGACGCGGTCAACCTCGGCCAGTTGAAGGCGGCGGGTCTCGACGTGGACGGCAATGGCAACGTCACGAACAGCTTCGTCGCGTACGACGACACGTCGCGCGGCGTCGTCACGCTTGGCGGCGCGAGCGGCACGCGCATCACGAATCTCGTAGCAGGCAATGTGGCGGCGGGCAGCAGCGACGCCGTGAACGGCGCGCAACTCTACGGCGTCAGCAGCAGCACGGCAACGGCGCTGGGCGGTGGCGCGGGCGTCAACGCAGACGGCTCCGTGAGCGGTCCGCGTTATGTGCTGGGCGGCACGACTTACTCCGATGTCGGCACCGCGCTGAAGGCCGTCGAGAGTACGGCTGCGTCGGGTCCCGTAGACGGCGTGAAGTACGACACGCCCGCGCATCAGCGCATCACCTTCGACGGCGGCGAGACGGGCACGGTGCTCTCGAACGTCGCTAACGGCACGGCGGACCGCGACGCGGTCAACCTCGGCCAGTTGAAGTCGGCAGGGCTCGACGTGGACGGCAATGGCAACGTCACAAACAGCTTCGTTGCCTACGACGACACGTCGCGCGGCACGGTCACGCTCGGCGGCGCCAACGGCACGAAGATCACGAACCTCGCCGCGGGCTCCGCGTCGGGCGACGCGGTGAACGCCGGCCAGTTGCGCGCACTCGCGGGCACGCTCGGCGGCGGCGCGGGCCTGGCGTCGGACGGCAGCATCGTTGCGCCCAGCTATCACATGCAGGGCGGCACGCAGACGACTGTCGGCAGCGCGCTCGATACGCTCGACACCGGCCTGAAGTCGCTGCAGCAGAAAATTTCGCAGTCGGGCATCGACCTGGTCACGCAGGATGCCACGAGCCGTGCGATCAAAGTCGGCGCGGGCACCAACGGAACGGTCGTCAATTTCGCTGGCACGGCGGGAAACCGCACGCTCACGGGCGTGGCGGCG
>NZ_JAAGPN010000472.1:0-3083 GCF_017104805.1 Paraburkholderia sp. Ac-20347
CGTCGGGCGCGAGCCGCACCACGCGCGGCGTGCGTTCGAGCAACTGGCGGCCCAGATGGCTTTCGAGCCGTTTGAGCTTGAGGCTCACGGCGGATTGCGTGGTGTCGAGCGCGTCGGCGGCGCGCGTGAAGCTGCGCAATTCGGCGACCAGAACGAAGGCGCGCACGGCGTCGAGATCGAGCGGTTTCATTTCAATCGTAAATGGATGAAATATGGAGTGATATCTGTTTATTATGATAGACGGCGACTAAGCTGATGTCATGTCGAACGTGACGGCGCGAGTGGTTCGCATCGTTGCCGCCGGCGCAGGTTCCCACTGACCTCGAAGGAGACTGACATGCCGTTCACCCGAATCGCCGTGCGCGCCGGCAAGCCCGCAACCTATCGCAAGGCCTTGATGCAGGGCGTGCATCTCGCGCTGATGGAAGTCTTCAAGGCGCCCGAGGACGACCAGTTCATGGTCGTCACCGAGCACGATGCCGATAATTTCGTGTTCGGCCGCCATTACCTCGGCATCGAACGCAGCGACGACATCGTGATGATCCAGATTGCCGTGAGCAATACGCGCGGGCAGGATCAGAAGAAAGCGCTGTTCGCGCAGATCGCGGAAAACCTCGCGCGCGATCCGGGCGTGCGGCGCGAGGATGTGTTCATCAATCTCGTCGATGTGGCGAGGGAGAACTGGTCGTTTGGGAATGGGGCGGCGCAGTATGCGACTTGAGCGTCGCAGCACGCGCCAAAGAAAAACGCGCCGCAGTTTCCCGCGGCGCGTTCCGGTCTACCTTATCGGCCGATAGAACCGCTCACAACCTCAAAGCGCCCGACTCACCAGCAACGGATCGACGGTCCCGATCGACCCGGTTTCGCGGCTCGCATACGGCAATTTGTGCAGCACGTAGCGCATGGCGTTCAGACGCGCGCGCTTCTTGCAATCGGAGCGCACGACGGTCCAGGGCGCGTCGGCCGTGTCGGTTTGCGAGAACATCGCTTCCTTGGCTTGCGTGTACTCGTCCCACTTGTCGAGCGAGGCGAGATCGACGGGACTGAGCTTCCACTGCTTGAGCGGATGCACGCGGCGTTCCTTGAAACGGCGACGCTGTTCGGACTGACTCACCGAGAACCAGAACTTGATCAGGTGAATGCCGCTGCGGATCAACTGCCGTTCGAACTCCGGAACCTGCTGCATGAAGTCGGCATATTCGGCGGGCGAGCAAAAACCCATCACGCGCTCGACGCCGGCGCGGTTATACCAGGAACGGTCGAACAGCACGATTTCGCCTGCCGAAGGCAGATGCTGCACGTAGCGCTGAAAATACCACTGGCCGCGTTCGACCTCGGTGGGTTTTTCGAGCGCGACCACGCGCGCGCCGCGCGGATTCAGATGCTCCATGAAGCGCTTGATCGCGCCGCCCTTGCCGGCGGCGTCGCGGCCTTCGAACAGGATCACGACGCGCTGGCCGGTTTCGCGCACCCACGCCTGGAGCTTCAGCAACTCGACCTGCAGCCGGTACTTTTGCCGCTCGTAAGCGCGACGCGACATGAGATTGCGATACGGATACTCGCCGTCGCGCCAGCCGGCCGAGAGTTCCTCGTCGGGGTGACGCGCACGCGGCTTGCGCCACTCGGCGGGCTGGCCTTCGAGGATGAGGCTGCGCAATTGCACGGCTTCGTCGGGCGACAGGCCTTTCATCAGGGCGGCGATGGAGTCGAGCAGCGGCGCGGGCGTGTCGACGCCCACTTCCGCGGTGTCGTTGTCAGCGTCGACTGCGTTGACGCGCGCATCGCCGTTGGCCGCGACGAGATCGTGCATCGCGCTGGCGATGACCTGGGTCGCGGCCTCGACGGCGTCGTCGACGGTGCGGCGTTCGGCGCCGAGCGGCGTGAGTTCGGGTTGGCGCGCGGCGGGGCCGTCGTCATTGTGCGCGCTGCGGTTCCGGGCGCCGGCGGAACCGGGAGTCAGCGAGGAAACGTTGGGAACGATTTTGGGCATAAGTCTGATTCTCTCGACGGAAGCGGTGAGCCGGTATCGATCCGACTGCATTGAACAGGCGCAACAGGTGAGGCTCGCGAGACAGCGCGGGAACGCGCTGAAAAGCGTTGGAAATCGCGACGGACGGATGGGCAGGGCGGTTGCCGATTTGCCATTCAGGCCATTCAGGCCGCGCATACCACGTTGCGGGCGATGGCGCGCGCGTGCTAGCGGCGCGGGCCGCCGAGAGACGGCAACCGCGCCGCAACGCGCTGCCGAAGGCCGCCGCTTACGCGTCTGCTGCCTTGCGCAAGATCAGATAGAGCGAATCTTTGAGTTGCAGCTTTTCTTTCTTGAGCTGCTCGATGGCCATGCCATTCGCGGGCACGATGCCCGCTTCCATATTCTTGATTTGCTGGTCCAGATCGTTGTGGCGATTGAAGAGGCGGGCGAAATGATCGTCCTGAATCTTGAGGTGGGAGATAAGCTCGCGGAATTCGGGAAACACTCAATACTCCTTATGGAACAGCGAACGTCGACAGGTTATGTAAGCATTGTTTCACCGTCGCGTTTTTACGATTTTGACCGTTATCAAGTCGCACAAACCGTGCAAGTCAATCGGGGGATGCCGTCGTGCGCAGAGCGTACGGCGCGCGTGTAATATCAGGGCAGTAGCGCAGCGGCCGTAGGAATAATCTGCCACGGCTGACGACTTTTGCTGATTGCGCTCCCTTGCGGTTCCGTCGCCGCCCCACCTGCCGCCCACCGACAACTCGGAGCGTCAATGACCCGCGTTCTGGAAATCGTGCTCGACGTCGTGCGCGCCGTCCCACAGGCCGCTCAGGCCGATCCATCCGCTGCATCCCCCGATCCGTCCGCTCCGCCTCTTTCCGCTGATTCCTCCGACGCGTTCGCCGCCACAGTCAGCGCCGCCTTGCCGCAGCTCTGCGCGCTCGATGCCGCCGATGCAGGCGCGTCGATGCGCCGCGTCATGTTCGACCGGGGCGGCGCGCTCGCGCGGGCCGGCTGGCGGCTCGCCGTCGAAACGCGCGGCGCGGCGCACGGCGTGGTGGTGTCGAACCACCGGACGTTCACGCCCGGCATCCGCATCGTC
>NZ_JAAGPN010000473.1:0-3251 GCF_017104805.1 Paraburkholderia sp. Ac-20347
CGACGCGCCGCGCGCCGGGCTGTTCGCGGCGTCGCAATGGATCGGCATGCTCGCGGGGCTGATGGCGGCGCCCGCGCTGGTCGCGCGCCTCGGCGCGAAGTACACGGTCTCGCTGGGGCTCGCGGCCAGCATCGCGGCCTTCGCGTCGGTGCCGTGGCTGGCGTGGCCGTGGTGGATCGCGCCCGGCATGCTGATGGGCCTCGGCATCGGCCTGCGCTGGATCGCCAACGAATCCTGGCTTTACGGCCTCGTGCCGGATGCGCTCAGCGGCCGCGTGGTCGGCGTACATGAAACCCTGATCGCGGCGGCGGGCGTCGTCGCGCCCGTGCTGGCCGCGTGGTGCGGACCCGCCGGTTCCGTGACGATCGTCGCCGGATTGGCTTTTACGTTCGCCGCCGCGATTCCTCTCTGGCTGACCGCTTCCAGGCCGGACGTCGGGTCGGCCGTCGCACCGAGCGCGCGCGAAACGCCGAACCAGGCCAACGCCCACTTCATGCCGGTCAGCGCGCTCGTGGCGCTGGGCATGGTGGTGGTCACCGTCGGCGGCCTCAGCGACGGCGCGCTCTACGGCCTGTTCCCGCTCTACGCCGCCGCGCGCGGCATGACCGGCACCCAGACCACCGTCCTGCTCGCGTGCCTCGGCCTCGGCGGCATGGCGCTGCAATTCCCGGTCGGATGGATGGCCGACCGCGCGGGCCTCGGGAAAACAGTGGTCCTCTGCGCGATGACGAGCACGCTCGCGCTGGTCGCGTTCGCGCTCGCCGCGCCCACGTCCTGGCGCTTCGCCGCGAGCGCCTTTCTCGCGGGCGGCATGAACAGCGCCTTCATCACGCTCGGCATGTATGCGGCCGCCGCCGGCGAGAAAGACGCGCTCGTGCGCAACATGCGGCGCGTGTCGCTCGCGTTCACGGGCAGCTCGATCGTCGGTCCGCTGATCGCGGGCGCGGCGATGGCGCGTCTCGGCAACGACGTGCTGCTCTGGCCGCTCGCCATCGCGAGCGGCATGCTGACGGTGTTCACGCTCGGCATTTTCGAAGGTCGACGGCAGCGCAACGCGCCTTCGCCTGCCAACTGAAACTGCGAACTCAGCCACGAACTGAACCGCGTCATCGACTCGCACCGCGCAGCGAAAACGCAGCGGCCATGCACGCCAACATCGCAACGCCCGCGATCAGAAACGCATCGCTATACGCCATCAGCAACGCTTCGTGCAGCACGCGCTGCTCGATGATCGCGAGCGCCGTTTCGTGCACGCCGTCGAAGCGCGCCCGCGGCAGCGCGTCGGCGTGCGCGAGATGCCTCTGCGCCACGATCCGCGAAAGCGCCGCCATCCGCTCCTGAAACGCGCTCGCGTAAGGCGTGATCGATTCACCGATCCGCATGGCATGCAGCTTCTCCCGCTCGACCACGATCTGGCTCGCGAGCGCGATGCCGATCGCGCCGCCCACGTTGCGCACCATATTGAAGACGCCCGAGGCCGACCCGAGCTGCGCCTTCTCGATGCCGTCCACCGCCATCACCGACAGCGCGATCACCACCAGCGACTGCCCCACGCCGCGCACGATCAGCGACGGCACGATCACGTTCGCGGCGGAATCGGCGTCGAGATGGATATTCATCAAGCAGCCCACGGCGACCAGCGCGAAGCCCGCGACAATCGCCATTCGCGGCCCGATGACGCGCATCAGCGGCGGCGTGGCGAACGACATGGCGAACTGCACGAGGCCATACGGAATCATCGTCATGCCGATATCGCGCGCGCTATAGTCCTGCGTCTGCGCGAAATAATTCGGCACCAGAAACACCACGCCGAACACCACCGCGCCGAACATGAATTGCATCAGGCTCGCCACGCCGAAGTTGTAGCGCCCCAGCAGACGCAGGTTGATAAACGGCTGCGCGCGCTTTAATTCGATCGCCACGAACGCGACAAGACCGAGCGTCGCCACGCACGACAGCAGCACGATATCGTGCGAGGCGAACCAGTCCTTGCGTCCGCCTTCTTCGAGCACGATCTGCAATGCGCTCAAGCCAACGGCCATTGTCAGGATGCCGAACCAATCTGCGTTCCTCAAGCGCGCGAGATCGACGGAAACGGGTTTGATCGACCATGCAATCGCCGCGATTAGCGCGAGCGCGGGCGGAATCTGCAGATAGAAGATCCAGCGCCACGAATAGGCGTCCGTGAGCCAGCCGCCGAGCGACGGCCCCGCTGCCTGCGCGACGTTGTTGGCGACAGCGAACAGCGCCATGCCGAGCGCGCGCCGCGACGCCGGCAACTCGGTGGCGATGAGCTGAAACGAAAGCGGAATCAAAACGCCGCCGAACGCGCCCTGCAAGGCGCGCGCGGCGATCATCGAGCCGATCGTCGGTGCGAGCGAGCACGCCAGCGAGAACGCGAGAAACCCCGACGCCCCGACCAGCAGCACGCGCCGTGCGGAGAACACCTGCACGAGCCAGCCCGTGAGCGGAATCACGACAATCTCGGCGACGAGATACGCGGTGGTGATCCACGAGCCTTCCTCGAAGCTCGCGCCCAGCGCGCCGCGAATGTCGGGCAGCGAGGCGTTCGTCACGTGCACGTTCATGCCCGCCATGAAGCAGCCGAACACGCCGCCGAGCACGGCGACCCACGCGCGCAGCGAGACGGTTTCTTCGGCAGCGGGTGTGGATTGCGCGGATTGCGCGGGTTGCACCGACTTCGCGCTCATCGCGCCGCCTCGCGCGTATCCACGTGCGCGATCACCGACATGCCGGGCCGCAGCACCACGTCGCGCGGCAGCGGATCGAGCACGACCTTCACGGGCACGCGCTGCACGATCTTCGTGAAGTTGCCGGTGGCGTTATCGGGCGGCAGGAGCGCGAATTCCGCGCCCGATCCCGGCGCGATGCCGCGCACGCGTCCGTGCAGCGTGCGGCCCGAAAACGTATCGACGTCGAGCGTGACAGGCTCGCCTTCGCGCATATGTTCGAGCTGCGTTTCCTTGAAGTTCGCGACCACGTAGACATCGCGCATCGGCACCACCGCGAGCAGCGGTGTGCCCGCCTCCACGTATTGCCCCGCGCGCACGCTGCGCTGACCGACCATGCCGTCGCGCGTGGCGACGATGCGCGTATGGTCGAGATCGAGGTCCGCGAGCACGCGTTGCGCCTGCGCCGCCGCGAGCCGCGCGCGCGCCGCGTCGATCGCCGCATCGTCCTGCGCACGCCGACGCTGCAGCACCTCGGTCTGCGCGCGCTGCGCCTGCGCC
>NZ_JAAGPN010000045.1:0-45570 GCF_017104805.1 Paraburkholderia sp. Ac-20347
TGATGTGGCCTATGCCGTGTATTCGCCGGAGGTGCGTCATCCCGTGGAAGTCGGCGCGGCCGACGAGGCGCACCTCGTCGCCTGGCTCTCCAAACGCCTGGGCAAGCCCTTGCAGATTCCGTCGCTCGGCGAGTACGGCTACGCGCTGGTCGGCGGGCGGCTGCTGCCGGGCGCGGCGGGACCGGCGGCGCAGTTCATGTATCAGAACGACGCCGGCGAACGCCTGACGCTCTACGTGAGCGTCTCGGGCCGCGAGCGCGACGCCGTGCATCTGCTGCGCGACGGCGCCCATCGCACCTTCTACTGGAGCACTGACAGCATGGGCTACGCGCTGTCCGGCCCGGCGACGGAAGGGCGCTTGCGTACGATTGCCTACGACGTGTGCGGCGCGCTTGGCGGCACGTCGGCGCAATGGTGACGTTTCATGGCCGCCGACACGCCACGGCCGCCCGGCATGAGCGCGGCAGAACTTTCGCGCGCGCTCGCGTCGTTCGAAACGATTGTCGGGATTCCTAACATATGCCGTAGCGGCGCGGCGCTGGCGGCGTATCGCGATCCATTCGCACTCTTGCCGGGCGACGATGCCTTCGCGCCCAGTGCCGCCGTGCTGCCCGCAAATGTCGACGAAATCCGCGCGATCCTGCGCGTAGCCAATGCGGCGCGCGTGCCGTTGTGGACGGTTTCCACGGGCCGCAATTTCGCCTACGGCGGCGCGGCGCCGCGCCTGTCCGGCTCGGTCGTGCTCGACTTGCAGCGGCTGAACCGCATTCTCGACGTGGACGAGCGCCTCGCGTGGGCGCTCGTCGAACCGGGCGTGAGCTACTTCGATCTGCACGCGCATCTGCGCGAGCGCGGTCTCGCGTTGTGGGTCGATCCGCCCGCGTCGGGATGGGGCAGCGTGATCGGCAACACGCTCGAACGCGGCTTCGGCTACACCGAATACGGCGATCACGCAGCGGCGCAATGCGGTATGGAAGTGGTGCTCGCGAACGGCGACGTCGTGCGCACCGGCATGGGCGCGCTCGACATCGGCACCGCATGGACGCTCTATCGACCCGGTTACGGGCCGTCGTTCGACGCGCTGTTCACGCAATCGAACTACGGCATCGTCACGAAGATGGGACTCTGGCTAATGCCCGTGCCGAGCGCGTATGTGATCGGCGAAATCCAGTTCGCGCGCGAGGACGATCTGGGCGCGCTCGTCGATACGCTGCGCGAGCTGCAACTGAGCGGCACGATACGCCAGCATGCGGTGATCGAAGGCGCGATCCGCCGCGCCGCCGGTCTCGCGCCACGCACGCGCTGGTACGACGGCGAAGGCGCGATGCCCGAGGCGTCGGTTGCACGCATGCAGCGCGAACTCGATATCGGGCGCTGGAATCTGCACTACGCGCTTTACGGCGACGCCGAGGTGATCGAACTGCAACGGCGCATCGTCGAGCGTGCGTTCGAGAAGGTGCGGGGCGTTCGTTTCGTCGCGCGGCGTTACGCGGGCAAGGACGAACCGCAAGGCGGCGGCGACCGCAACATGGCGGGCATCCCGTCGATGAGCGCGTTTCGCATGCTCGACTGGCTGGGCGACGATGGCGCGCACGTGGACTTCTCGCCGCTGTGTCCCGCCGACGGTCGCGACGCGCTGCGCCAGTACGCGCTCGTCAAGGCGCGCGCGGTCGAATACGGCTTCGATTACTACGGCGGCTTCTCGGCCGCGGGGCGTTATCTGCATCACGTGTTCGCGGCGATTTTTCCGCGCGCCCCGCATCCGCAAGCGGCGCGCGCGGGCGATCTGCTGCGCGCGTTGATGAGCGATGCGCGCGCGGCCGGTTATGGGGTGTACCGCTCGCATCTGCTCTATATGGATTACGCGGCGGCGCAGTACAGCTTCAACGATGGCGCGTTGCTGCGCCTCGCGGAAACCGTGAAGGACGCGCTCGATCCGCAAGGCGTGCTGTCGCCGGGCAAGCAGGGCGTCTGGCCGCAAGCGTGGCGCGCGCAGCGCGGCTATACCTGAAGAGGCGATGACGATGAAGCGGCGCAGGTTTATCGGTGTGTCATGCGGCGTGTACGCTGCGTGTTGCACGATCTGGATACGTCGATCGCAGGCGGCGTTGCAGCGTGGCGCGCGCATTGCCGTAGTCGATTTGCGACTCGCGCGCGGCGTGGCGCTGGCGCGTCATGCCGCCCGTGCGGGCATGATGACGTTCGCCGTTGACGACGATATCGGCGCGTTGTGGTACACGCGGCTCGCGTGCGTCGGCGAGGGCGTGCTGATGTTGTGCGCGCTGTGCGATTCGGAGCGCTTCGTGCTCGAACGGCTCGCGCTATCGCGCGGTTGCGTTGTCGTGAATGTGTCGTCGAAGATAATTAATACGGAAACCTAACCAGTTCGCGACGCATCGTCTTTTTCAAGCTTCGCGATTTCCGCATCACGCAATTCGCGGCGCAAGATCTTGCCGATATTGCTTTGCGGCAGCGCGTCGCGAAACTCCACCATTCTTGGCACCTTGTAGCCGGTCAGTTGCTGGCGGCAATACTGGATCAAGGCGTCCGCGGAGAGCGTGGCGTCGCGCCTCACCACGAACACCTTCACGCGCTCGCCCTGCACCGGATCGGGTACGCCGATCGCGGCCACTTCGCGCACGCCGGGATGCGTTGCGATCACGTCTTCGATCTCGTTCGGATAGACATTGAATCCCGAGACGAGAATCATGTCTTTTTTCCGGTCGATCAGCCGGATATAACCGCGCGCATCCATTACGCCGATATCGCCGGTCGTGAGCCAGCCGTCGCTCACGAACACTTTGGCGGTTTCATCGGGACGGTTCCAGTAGCCGCGCATCACCTGCGGGCCTTTCACGCACAGTTCGCCTGCTTCGCCGATACCCGCCCACGTGCCGTCGTCGCGACGAAAGCGCACTTGCGTGGACGGCGCGGGCAGGCCGATCGATCCGGCGAAATCCTGAAGATGATCGAGATCGACGGGATTGAGCGTGACGATCGGCGAACATTCGGTCAGGCCGTAACCCTCGACGATCGGCTTGCCCGTGACGGCGCGAAAGCGGTCGGCGATGGCCTTTTGCGTGGCCATGCCGCCCGCCATCGCGAGCTTGAGGCCGGAGAAGTCGCGCGCGCGAAATTCCTCGTTGTCGAGAAACGCGTTGTAGAGCGTATTGACCGCGCTGATGCAACTGAAATGTTCGTGGCGGATGGTTTTCATCACGCGTTTCATGTCGCGCGGATTCGCGATCAGGATGTTGCGTCCGCCCAGCAGCATGAAAATCAGCGCGTTGATGGTGAGCGAATAGATGTGATAGAGCGGCAGCGGCGTGAGCACGGTTTCGGCGTCGGCGTTCAACTGATCGGCGATCCAGGCCTTCGCTTGCAGCACGTTCGCGAGAATCGAGCCGTGCGTGAGCATCGCGCCTTTCGCCACGCCGGTCGTGCCGCCCGTGTATTGCAGGAAGGCGAGATCGTCGCGCGCGGCGGCGACCGGCGCACGCGGTGCGCGCGCGCCTTGTTCGAGCGCGTCGAGCAACCAGACGGCGCCCGGCAGCGAGTAGGGCGGCACGACCTTCTTCACGTGACGCAGCATGAAGTTGATGAAGCGGCCCTTCAGATTGAGCCCTTCGCCGAGCAGATCGCCCAGTTGCGTGAGGACCACGCGTTCGACGCGCGTGCCGGGCAGCGCGTCCGCGAGCGTCTTCGCGAAGCTCTCGAATACGACGATGGTTTGCGCGCCGCTGTCGTTGAGCTGATGTTCGAGTTCGCGCGCCGTGTAGAGCGGATTCACGTTGACGACCGTTGCGCCCGCCTTCAGCGCGCCGAACAGCGCGACCGGATATTGCAGCGTGTTCGGCAGCATGATCGCCACGCGCTCGCCAGGCATCACGCCCGCGCCTTGCAGCCACGAAGCAAACGCGGTGGCCTTGCGCGCGAGCGCGCCGTAGGTCATCGGCGAGCCTGCGCTCACATAGGCCTCGCGCTCGCGAAAGCGCGTGGTGCAGTCGTCGAAAAACTGAACGAGCGAGGTGTAGCGCGTGACGTCGACCTCGTGCGGCACGCCGTCGGGATACGAAGCGAACCAGATGCCATCGGTATTGGGCTTGTCGAAGGGCGGCGTGCTGTCCAGATTGTTCGTCGTGCTATGCGTCATGCGTGGGCTCCGGGCGGGACAGGGCGCTCCCATGATGCGCCGCGCGGCGCGCGAGCGTTACGCGTATTTTCCCCATTTTTACGCGGCGTGTTCGGTGGGTGTCCTCTTTGCGTTTGGCGTTGTGCGATGCGTGCCGCAAGAACCGTGCGGGCAAAGAAAAAGCCGTGCGGGCAATAACCCGGCACGGCTCGTTCGTGGGACGCGCGGCGCAGCGCCGCCGCGCTCCCTGTGCGAAGGTTCGCTAACCTCAGGTGGTGCTCACCTGCTTCGCGGTCTGCGTCATGTCGATGCCGCGGCGTTCGCGGCTGAACAGGATCAGCACGGAAATGACGATGGCCACGGTGCCGGCGACGATCGCCATCGCCATGCCGTAGTTCTGGTCGTGCGTTTCGGCCAGCGATGCCTGCAGCGTCGCGTTGACCGACGCGAACAGATTGCCGAGCTGGTAGACGAGACCCGGGAAGGTCGCGCGCACTTCATCCGGCGAGATTTCGTTCAGGTGCACCGGGATCACGCCCCACGCGCCTTGCACCGAGATCTGCATGAGGAAGGCGCCGAGCGCGAGCATCACCGGCGTGACCGAGAACGCCCACAGCGGCAGCACCGGCAGTGCGATCAGCGCAGCGATGCAGATGGCCTTGCGGCGGCCGATCTTCTCCGAAATCGAACCGAAGAACAGACCGCCCACGATCGCGCCGATGTTCAGCACGATGGTGATGAGCGAAACCGTATGCGGATCGAAGTGATGCTGTTCGCGCAGGAAGGTCGGATACAGATCCTGCGTGCCGTGCGAGAAGAAGTTGAACGCCGTCATCAGCACGATCGCGTAGATCGAGAGGCCGAGATTGTGACGCAGCGTGGAAAGCAGCGTGGGCCGCGCGCGCTTTTCCATTTCCTTCCAGGCCGGCGACTCGGGAACGTGCGAGCGCACATAGAGCACCAGCAGCGCGGGCAGCACGCCGACGAAGAACATGCCGCGCCAGCCGATGTGCTGATACAGCACGCCGAACACGACCGAGGCGAGCAGATAGCCGCTCGGATAACCGGCCTGCAGCAGACCGGAAACGATGCCGCGCGCTTTCGGCGGAATGGTTTCCATCGTCAGCGCGGAGCCCACGCCCCATTCGCCGCCCATCGCCACGCCGAACAGCGCGCGCAGGACGATGAAGGTGGTGAGGTTCGGCGAGAAGCCGGTGAGCAGTTCGAGCAGCGAATAGCACGCGATGTTGACCATCAGCGTGGGGCGGCGGCCGTATTTGTCGGCGAGCCGGCCGAAGATCAGTGCGCCGAGCGGGCGCATGGCCAGCGTGAGCGTAATGGCAAATGCGACAGCCGGGATTTTGGTATTGAATTCAGTGGCGATATCTTTCAGAACGAAAACCATCAGAAAGAAATCAAATGCGTCGAGCGTCCACCCCAAATACGCTGCGATCGTTACGTTTTTCTGTTCTCGCGTCCAGCTCATTTCATTTTTCTCCTGTCTTACCCGCGCCATGCCTCGTCTCCCGGGCATGGCCTGTGTGGCTGTTCGCCCCGCGCTGCGAGCTTCGTACGAGTGTACGCCCGGCATTAAACATTTGCATGAATGTCGGGCGCAACCCGTACTAATCCCTGGTAAAGATGGGGAAATATGAAAGCGTTTTGTTTTATTGGTAATTTAAATGTAATTAAAATGAAGCCGTAATTGAATGTTGAATGGATTGATCAAGTGGTGCACCGGTATTTCGATTAATTTTTTAATTGCGGTTAACCCGGATCGAGTGCCGGATATGCTCCGGAGTACGTAGCGCTTTCCGGCGCGGCGATCAGCGGTGCATGAGCCAGTCGAGCGTAGCCGCGATCACATTCGACCAGTCGCCCATTGTCTGCTGACGCAGCACGTGCGCATCGCGTATCCAGGGCGAGTGCGTGCCGTCCTTGCCCCAGCGCCATTCGCCGGTCGGATTGACGAGCACGGCGGTGGGCTTGCCGGTCATCGCCGCGAGATTGGCCACGCCGGCGTCCACGCTGACCACGGCGTCGAGTTGCTCGATGCAGGCGGTGGTGTCGGCGAACGTGCCGATGGCGGGCGCGTAATGACTGAAGTGACCGCGCGGCGTTCCGCCGTGCATTTCCACGCCCGGATGCAGCAGGCTCACGAACTGGACGCGTTCGCCGAGCGCCGGATTCGTCGTGAGGCGTTCGAGCGCGTCGAGCGGCATGCTGCGCAGGCGCGCCCAGTTGCGCTCCTTGCTGCGCAGCGTCTGGCTGTGCCGTTGCGCGCAGTCCCAGAACACGCCGACGAGCAGCTTGCCGCGGTGCTGCGCGCGCATCGCCTGGCTCCAGGCTGCGCCGTTCTCGCGCGCGGACTCGGGCGCGCGGATATAGGCGGGAAAGTACGGATCGGGGCGCGGCGTGTCGTGCGCGGTGAGCAGCGGCAGATGCAGCAGCGTGGCCTGCAGGGTTGGCGCGAAGTCGTGAACGTCGGGCAGTAGCGAGGCTTCGATTGGCGCGCAGACGGCCAGCGGGCGGCGTGCGGCCACGACGCGGCAATCGGGCAGCGAGGCTTCGAGCACGCTGTGTATGGGCGCGTCGCAGGTCACCATGATTTCCGCGCCGGCGTCGCGCCAGTGACGCAGCGCGCCGTAAAGCATGAACTGATCGCCGTAGCCCATCTGGTGCGTGACGAGCACGCGCTCGCCGCGCAGATCGCGCTGGCCGTTCCACATCGGCACGTCGGCGTGGCGCGTGTTGCCGCTGTCGCCCTGGTTGCGGTACAGCCAGTGCGTGAAGCCGCGCGCGTCGCCGAGACTCAGCAGCGCTTCGGCCAGCCATTTGCGCGCGCGAAGCTTGTCGGGATTGTCGTCGGGCAGGGCGCTGTTGACCGCGCGTTCCAGTATGGCAATCGCCTGGTGCGTCTCGCCGCTCAGATAGAGGTCGCGGCCCAGCCGCGCTTCGTAAAAGAGCGGCGACCAGCTCGTCTGCGCAGCGTCGATCCACGTCTGCGCGGCGCGCGCGTGTTCGCCGAGCAGACGCAGCGCGCGCGCCCGCGCATGGACGAAGCCCGCATGGCCGGGCGCGAGCGCGAGCCCTTTTTCGGCCCACGCGAGCATCTGCTCGTCGCGCTGCACGCCGATCAGCGCATGACAGATGTCGAGCAGCGCGGCGGGATCGAGCGGCGCGCGCGCATGGGCGGCGAAGGCCGCGACGAGTCGGTGTTCGGGGTCTGCGTGCATGAGCGGGGCGTCATTCTCAGTGTTTATGAGAAAAAGCTTAGAGACGCGCCTCGCCGCCGGACATCGGATACGTCCTAATTTATATAGAGCAAACGATGCATTCCGCATCCGTCGGGGCGACGCGACGCGGCAATCCGCGCGCGTTGCAAGCTTCCCGGCACGCCGCGCACAATTTCGCCGATAATGAACGACCGTGCTTTTCCTGATTGCCGCCGTCAGATGCGGTGACTAGAATCGACTCGACTTTACGCGTTCCGTCAGGCGGAACGCGGATCAGGCTTCAGGGCAATCCGGGCCTTAGCGGTCCAGACAGACATCAAGGAGACACAAGCATGCAGGTCAGGGAATTGTTCGAACTGGGCGGTCAGGTGGCGCTCATCACGGGCGGCTCGCGCGGGCTCGGCCTGCAGATGGCCGAGGCGCTGGGCGAAATGGGCTGCCGTGTCGTGATCACGGCGCGCAAGGCCGACGAACTCGCCGAGGCGCAGCGCCATCTGCAGGCGCGTGGGATCGAGGCGATGACGATCGTCAGCGACCTGCAGCGTCCGGAGGCGGCCACGAAGCTCGTCGACGAAACGCTCGCGGCGTGCGGCCAGATCGACATTCTCGTGAACAATGCGGGCGCGACCTGGGGCGCACCGGCGGAGGATTATCCGGACGAGGCCTGGCACAAGGTCATGAACCTGAACGTGAACGCGCCGTTCTTTCTCGCGCGCGAAGTGGGCAAGCGCAGCATGATCGCCCGCAAGCGCGGCAAGATCATCAACATCGCCTCGATCGCCGGTCTCAAGGGCTCGCTCGGCCCGATGCAGACCATCGCCTACAACACCTCGAAGGCGGCGGCGATCAACTTCACGCGCGCGCTCGCGGCGGAATGGGGCAAGTACGGCATCAACGTGAATGCGATCTGCCCGGGCTTCTTCCCGACCAAAATGGCGGCGGGCCTGCTCGACAAGCTCGGCCAGAGCGTGATCGACCATACGCCGCTGCAGCGTCTGGGCGACGAGAGCGATCTCAAGGGCGCCGTGGTGTTTCTCGCCAGCGCGGCGTCGCGCCACGTGACCGGCCAGTATCTGGCGATCGACGGCGGCGCGAGCATCGTCTGATTCGCATCGTAGTCCGAAGTAAAATCACGGACGGTCCGCGCTACGCCGCGGCCGATTGACCGATTGCAAGACGCGCGCGCCGCGCTCGACGGCGCGCGCTCCAGGAGACGGAACCCGCCATGTCCACATCCGCCATCGCAGCTTCGCAAGATTCAGGCGCATCCGGCGCGACGCACCATGCAACACACGGCACGGCACCCAGCTCGCCGCACTGGCCCGCGCATCTCTCGCCGCATCTGAGCATTCCCGGCACGAACCTCTTCTATAACGCCGAGGTCTCGGCGGCGCGCTTCCCCGACAAGCCCTTCATCTACTTCTACGACACGCCCGTCACGTTCGCGCAGTTCAAGGACGAGGCCGAGCGCGTGGCCGGTTATCTGCAGCAGCACTGCGGCGTGAAGGCGGGCGACCGCGTGCTGCTCTACGTGCAGAACAGCCCGCAATGGGTGCTCGCGTACTACGGCATCCTGCGCGCGAATGCCGTGGTCGTGCCGGTCAATCCGATGAATCTCACCGAGGAACTCGAACATTACGTCGAGGACAGCGGGGCGACGACGGCCTTCGTTGCGCAGGAGTTGTATCCGCGTATCGCGCCGCTGGCGGGCGAGGGGGAAGGCAAGCTGCAACACCTGATCGTCGCGACGTATAGCGATTATCTGAAGAACACGCCTTCGTCGCCGCCGCCGGAATTCGTGAGCGCGCCGCGCCAGGTGGAAGGGCCGGGCGTCGTGCATTGGGCCGACGTGCTCGCTGCACGTTGCGCGCCGGGTCCGCTCACCGCCGGCCCCGACGATCTGTGCGTGATGCCGTACACCTCGGGCACGACCGGTAAGCCGAAGGGATGCATGCACACGCATCGTTCGGTGATGTGCACGGCGGTGGGCGGCTGCAACTGGTTCGGCAGCAATCAGGACGCCGTGCAGCTTTCCGTGCTGCCGTTCTTTCACGTGACCGGCATGCAGGGCGGCATGAACAGTCCGCTCTATAACGGCTCGACGATCGTGATCCTGCCGCGCTGGGATCGCGATGCGGCCGCGCGCGCGATCGAGCATTACCGCATCAACGGCTGGCAGGCTATTTCGACGATGGTGGTCGATTTCATTTCGAATCCGCGTATCGGCGAATACGATCTGTCGAGTCTTGCGTGGATGCGCGGCGGCGGCGCGACGATGCCGGACGCCGTGGTGAAGAAACTGCGCGATCTCACGGGCCTGGAATTCGTCGAAGGCTATGGCATGTCGGAGACGATGGCGGCCACGCACATCAATCCGCCGCAGAATCCGAAGCCGCAGTGCCTGGGCATTCCGGTGTTCGACGTCGACGCGCGCATTGTCGATCCGATCACTCTAGAGGACGTGCCCGAAGGCGAAGCGGGCGAGCTGATCATGAGCGCGCCGCAGGTGATGCTCGGCTATTGGGGCAACGCGAAGGCGACCGCCGAAGCGTTCATCGAGCGCGACGGCAAGCGTTTTCTGCGCACCGGCGACCTCGTGCGGCGCGACGCGCAAGGTTATTACTTCATGACCGACCGCCTCAAGCGCATGATCAACGCGTCGGGCTACAAGGTGTGGCCGGCCGAAGTCGAAGCGCTGATGTACCGGCATCCGGCGATCAAGGAGGTGTGCATCATCGGCACGCAGGACGCGAAGCGCGGCGAAACGGTGAAGGCCGTGGTCGTGCTCGATCCGAAGCAGCTCGGCAGCGTGAACGAAGACGACATCATCGCGTGGGCGCACGAAAACATGGCGGCGTACAAGGCGCCGCGCATCGTGCAGTTCGTCGACACGCTGCCGAAGTCGGGCAGCGGCAAGATCCTCTGGCGCAAGCTGCAGGAAGACGAGGCCGCCGCGCGGGCTTGACGCCAGCCGCGTTGTGACTCGATCAAGACGCGAATCGTCTGGATGCGTCCAGGTGGTTCGCGTCTTGCTGTTTTCACCGCTATAGCGAGTGCTTCTGACGGGCTCAGGCACCTGCCAGCGCAGGCAAGCCAGGCTCGCTCCAATCCCATCCATCGTGTGTTGCAGCAGCGGCCTGCTGGCTCGGAGCCGCGCGCTGCAGCGTCGTCTCCGCGCGCCATTCTCCTGGCGCCTGCGCATTCTTGCGGCCGAGAATCGCCTCGCACAAAAAATCGATGCTGTACGCGTTCAGCAGATGCGGATGATGCGTCTGGATATAGCTCGCAATGCGCGCCGCTTCGCCTTCGATTGCCGCGAGTGCATAGAGCGTGGCGGCGTCCCAGCGGAACCGCAAACCCAGCTCGGCGAACGCCGAATTGAATGCGCACAGCTGCGTGTGCAAACCGGACTCTTGCTCGGTGACGTGCGGACGGGCGGGTGAGGGGCTCATGGCTGTCTCCTGGTTCGCGAATGGCGTGAACCCAATGTAGAAGCCCCAATCAATAAGCGATAGTTAAAGTTTTTTTCGATTTATATAAATCATCGTCTATATCAGCGATGGCGCGTGCAGGCTTCGCGTAAACCCCCCGTAGTGCTGCCGATATCGCTGATATATTGTATTGGAAATATGAAATCGATGAGTTGTGCCGGCTTACTCGTAATAGAACGCTGGAGACAAACGACCGATGTCCACCGATATGCAAGACGAAGCCGGGGCAGCCTCGCTGACCTTGACGCTCGAACCGATTCACGCCGCGCTCTCTTTGCGCGACCAGGCCTACGCAAAATTGAAGCAGGCCATCGCTGAAACCGACATCTACCGTTCGCGAGACGAAATTCGTCTGGATGAGAAGGAGTTGACCGAGAAGCTCGGCGTGAGCCGCACGCCGGTGCGTGAAGCGATGACGCTGCTCGAACAGGAAGGCTTTCTGCGTACGGTGCCGCGACGCGGTGTCTACATCCTGCGCAAGACGCGCAAAGAAATCGTCGAGATGATCTATATGTGGGCCGCGCTCGAAAGCATCGCGGCGCGTCTCGCGACGCAGCGCGCGAGCGACGAGGAAATCGCGCGCCTGCGCAGCATGTTCGCCGACTTCGACGACGCGCGGCCCGCCGAGCACATCGAGGAATACTCGGAGGCGAACATCATGTTTCACCAGTCGCTGGTGGAGCTGTCGAAGTCGCCGATCATCATCGAGACCATCAAGAACATCTTCATGCATGTGCGCGCGATACGCCGGATGACGATCGCGCAGAGCGATCGCGCGTCGAGATCGATCGTGGATCACATGCGCATTATCGAAGCGCTGGAGGCGCGCGATACCGAACGCGTCGAGCGCCTCGTGCGGCAGCATTCGATCGACCTCGCGCTGTTCGTCGAAGCGAATTGCGACTTTCTCGACTGAACTTGGCGTGTCATTTCACGTTTGATTTGAACGCCGCATGAACGGCTCGCATTGATACGCGATTCGTCTTGATGCGTGTCTGGACGCTATCTAAATAGTACGGAATACGAAGTAATTTGCGCGGTTTGAAGGATTTGAAACCGGCGAGATTTGTGTGGCGCATCAGCACGGAAGGGCGCAAGTCCGATGACACAAGGTCCGCGCGCCACCTCGCACTGCAACACGCCGCTACCGCGTAAAAAAACGTCTTGACTAATATTGTGTGTGGAATATTGTATATCACGAATCACACAACGCCCCGCCAAAGAGGAGACGTCATGGCAGAAGCAGGCATCAACGACGCGCAGAACAGCCCTGCGCAAGAGGCGCAAGCAACGACGGACGGTTTTCATCTCGTCATCGACGCGCTCAAGCTCAACGATATCGACACGATCTTCGGTCTCGTGGGGATTCCCATTACGGACCTCGCGCGGCTCGCGCAGGCCGAAGGCATGCGCTTCATCGGCTTTCGCCACGAGCAGAACGCGGGCAATGCGGCCGCCGTTGCCGGCTACATGACGAAGAAGCCCGGCATCTGCCTGACGGTGTCCGCACCCGGCTTTCTCAACGGCCTCACGGCGCTGGCCAACGCCACCACGAACTGCTTTCCGATGATTCTCATCAGCGGTTCGAGCGAGCGCGAAATCGTCGACCTGCAACAGGGCGACTACGAAGAGATGGATCAGCTCAACGCGGCCAAGCCTTATGCCAAGGCGGCGTATCGCGTGCTGCATGCGGAAGACATCGGCGTCGGCGTGGCGCGGGCGATTCGCGCGGCAGTCTCGGGTCGACCGGGCGGCGTCTATCTCGATCTGCCCGCCAAGCTGCTCGCGCAGACCCTCGACGCCGTGAAGGCGAAACAGTCGCTCATCAAGGTCGTGGACGCCGCGCCGCGCCAGATTCCGGCACCCGACGCCGTGAAGCGCGCGCTTGATGTCATCAGGAATGCGAAGCGTCCGCTGATTCTGCTCGGCAAGGGCGCTGCGTATGCGCAGGCCGACGCGCAGATCCGCGAGCTGGTCGAAAAGAGCGGCGTGCCGTATCTGCCGATGTCGATGGCCAAGGGTCTGCTGCCCGACACGCACGAGCAGTCGGCTTCGGCGGCGCGCTCGTTCGTGCTGGCGGAAGCCGATGCGGTCGTGCTGATCGGCGCGCGCCTGAACTGGCTGCTCGCGCACGGCAAGGGCAAGACGTGGGGCGCGGCGGCCGGTCCGAAGCAGTTCGTGCAGATCGACATCGCGCCGACCGAGATCGACAGCAACGTGGCAATCGAAGCGCCGGTGATCGGCGATATCGGTTCGTGCGTGGAAGCGCTGGTTGCGGGCATGGGCGCGGATTTTCCGAAGCCTTCGTCCGATTGGCTCAACGCCGTCGCGGAGCGCAAGAACACGAACCTCGCGAAGATGGCCGCGACGCTCGACAAGAATCCCACGCCGATGAATTTCCACAGCGCGCTGCGGGCGATTCGCGACGTGCTGAAGACGCGTCCCGATATCAACGTCGTGAACGAAGGCGCGAATACGCTCGATTACGCGCGCAGCATCATCGACATGTACCAGCCGCGCAAGCGTTTCGACTCGGGCACGTGGGGAATCATGGGCATCGGCATGGGCTTCGCGATCGGCGCGGCGGTCACGAGCGGCACGCAGGTCGTGGCGATCGAGGGCGATAGCGCGTTCGGCTTCAGCGGCATGGAACTCGAAACGATCTGCCGCTACAACCTGCCGGTCTGCACGATCGTGTTCAACAACAACGGCGTGTATCGCGGCACCGATGTGAATCCGAACGGCGGCGCCGACGTCGCGCCCACCGTGTTCGTGAAGGGCGCGCGCTACGACAAGATGATCGAAGCGTTCGGCGGTATCGGTCATCAGGCGACCACGCCCGAAGAACTCACGAAGGCGCTGCTCGACGCGATTGCGTCCGGCAAGCCCACGCTCATCAATGCCGTGATCGACGAATCGGCCGGCACGGAAAGCGGACGCCTCACGAATCTCAATCCGCAAAGCGCGGCGATGAAGAAATAAATCCAACCGTACAGGACAGTCGTTTCAGACTACCGAGACCAGGAGATAGCAATGAGCAAACCCCTCGACGGCATCAAGATCATCGACTTCACGCACGTTCAGGCGGGACCCGCGTGCACGCAAATGCTCGCGTGGTTCGGCGCCGATGTGATCAAGGTGGAGCGTCCGGGCGCGGGCGACGTCACGCGCAATCAACTGCGTGACATTCCCGAAGCCGATGCGTTGTACTTCACGATGCTCAACAGCAACAAGCGTTCGCTCACGCTCGACACCAAGAAGCCGGAAGGCAAGGAAGTGCTCGAAAAGCTGATTCGCGAGTCGGACGTGATGGTCGAAAACTTCGGCCCCGGTGCGCTCGATCGCATGGGCTTCACGTGGGAGCGCATCAAGGAACTCAATCCGAAGATGATTGTGGCTTCGGTGAAGGGCTTCAGCGAAGGCCATCATTACGACGACCTCAAGGTCTACGAAAACGTCGCGCAATGCGCAGGCGGCGCGGCGTCGACCACGGGCTTCTGGGACGGTCCGCCCACGGTCAGCGCCGCCGCGCTCGGCGACAGCAACACGGGTATGCATCTCGCCATCGGCATTCTCACCGCGCTGATCGGCCGCGATAAAACCGGCAAGGGGCAGAAGGTCGCCGTGTCGATGCAGGATAGCGTGATCAACCTGTGCCGCGTGAAGCTGCGCGATCAGCAGCGTCTCGATCGCGTGGGCTACCTCGAAGAGTATCCGCAGTATCCGCACGGCAGTTTCAGCGATGTCGTGCCGCGCGGCGGCAATGCGGGCGGCGGCGGTCAGCCGGGCTGGGTGCTCAAGTGCAAGGGCTGGGAGACGGACCCGAACGCGTATATCTACTTCACGGTGCAGGGCCACGCGTGGGAGCCGATCTGCCGCGCACTCGGCAAGCCGGAGTGGATCGAAGATCCGAACTACAGCACCGCGCAGGCGCGCCAGCCGCATATCTTCGATATCTTCGCGACGATCGAAGCGTGGCTCGCCGACAAGACCAAGTACGAGGCGGTCGACATTCTGCGCAAGTTCGACATTCCGTGCGCGCCCGTGCTTAGCATGAAGGAGATCGCCAACGATCCGTCGCTGCGCGCGAGCGGCACCATCGTGGAAGTGCCGCACAAGGAGCGGGGCTCGTACCTCACGGTGGGCAGCCCGATCAAGTTCTCGGAACTGAAGCCGGAGATCACGGGCTCGCCGCTGCTCGGCGAGCACACCGATGAAGTGCTCGCCGATCTCGGTTACACGCCGCAGCAGATCGCGGCGCTGCACGAAGTGCGTGCGGTGTGATATCCGTTTCGATGTAGCGATCCAGCAGTGCTGTATCGGCAGTGTGGTGCGCGGCGCGCTTGCGTTTGCCAATCGCGTCGCGCATCCGAATATCAACTCGCATTCCCCACGACGAACGATATGCCAGCCGCCATCGATTTCGAACAGCTCGCCGATGCGATCGGCGACGCCATCATTATCTCGGACGCCGCCGGCGACATCACGTACTGGAATCCCGCGGCCACGCGCATGTTCGGCTATACGCAGGACGAGGCGCTCGGCAAGACGCTGGATCTGATCATTCCCGAACGGCTGCGCGGTCGCCACTGGGAGGGCTATCACAAGACGATGGCCACCGGGCAGACGCGCTACGGCAACGATGTGCTGCGCGTGCCGGCCGTGGACAAGGATGGTCGCGCGTTATCGATCGCCTTCACGGTGGCGCTGCTGCATGATGCGCAAGGCGAACTCACGGGCATCGTCGCGGTCGTGCGCGACGAGACGGCGCGTTTCCAGGAGGAGCGCAATCTGCGCAAGCGCGTGACGGAACTCGAAGCCCGGCTGCAAACACAAGATCAGCAATCCTGATCAATCGGATTGGTCATTCTTATTCCTTCAAGCCGCAGTTCCGCACGGAGCGCTTCGATGCATACCGAAAGACTCGGGCACTACGAGGTCGAACTCTCGGCCCGTCAAATGATTCACAACGGCGGCTGGGTCGCGTTCGCTGCGATTCACTCCGCCGAAGCCCAACAGGCGGACGCGCTGCTGCCGGAACAACAGGTCGCCAACGAGACCGTGTTTGCGAGCGAAGCGGCCGCCATCGAAGGCGCCCGCGCAGCGGCGCTCGCGATTCTCCAGTCGGGCCGGACGCCGCGCTAGCGCGCTTTCAGTCGCTCCTTCAACAACGCGCACCCGGCGCGCCGCGGCACACAGAATTCCAACATCGAGCAGGAGACGTTTCATGAAGTCGTGGCCACGCTTTCGGCGCGCCAGGTCCCTTGGCGCGCCGCCGATCCCGTTCGCCCTTTCATCCGCAACGCTCGTCCGCGGAGGTGCATCATGGCGATGACGATCGCGGTTCCGCGCGAATCGCAGCAAGACGAACGCCGGGTCGCGGCGACGCCGGAAAGCGTCGCGCAACTCATCAAGCTCGGCTATGAAATCGAGGTCGAAACGGGCGCGGGCGAGCGCGCGTCTTACCCCGACGACGCGTATCGCAAAGCAGGCGCGTGCCTCGTCGACGACGCGCTCGAACTCTGGAGCAACGCCGACATCGTGCTCAAGGTGCGTCCGCCTTCGATCGACGAAGTGCAGCGCCTCAAAGCCGGCGCGACGCTGATCGGCTTCATCTGGCCCGCGCAGAACGGCGCGCTGCTCGAAGCGTGTTCGGCGCGCGGCGTGACGGTGCTCGCGATGGATTGCGTGCCGCGCCTCTCGCGCGCGCAGAAGCTCGACGCGCTGAGTTCGATGGCCAACATGGCCGGTTATCGCGCGGTGATCGAGGCGGCGCAGCATTTCGGGCGTCTCTTCACCGGGCAGATCACGGCGGCGGGCAAGATGCCGCCCGCGAAGGTCCTCGTGATCGGCGCGGGCGTGGCGGGGCTCGCGGCTATCGGCGCGGCGCGTGGTCTGGGCGCGATCGTGCGTGCGTTCGATACGCGTCCGGAAGTCGGCCAGCAGGTCGAGAGCATGGGCGCGGAATTCCTGAGCGTCGATGTCGATGAAGACGGCGGCGGCACGGGCGGCTACGCGAAGCAGATGAGCGCGAAGTTCATCGAAGCGGAGATGGCGCTATTCGAGGCGCAGGCGCGAGAAGTGGACATCATCATCACGACCGCGCTGATTCCGGGCAAGCCCGCGCCGCGTCTGATCGATGCGAAGACCGCTGCGTGTATGCGCGCTGGCAGCGTGATCGTCGATATGGCGGCGGAGCAGGGCGGCAACTGCGAACTCACGCGCGCGGGCGAGGTCGTGCAGGCGCATGGCGTGACCGTGATTGGTTATACCGACTTGCCGAGCCGCATGGCGAATCAGTCGAGCCAGTTGTACGCGACCAATCTGCGCCATCTGCTCATGGATCTCACGCCGCTCAAGAACGGCGAATTGACGCTCGATATGAACGACGTCGTGCAACGCGGCACGACGGTCATGCAGCAAGGCAATCTGTGCTGGCCGCCGCCGCCCGTGCAAACATCGGCCGCGCAGCCGCAGGCAGCGCCGAATGCGGCGGTGCATGTTGCGGCGGCGGCAGGACATGCGCAACCGTCAACGCAGGAGGCACGTAAACACGGCGCATGGTCATTACGCATACTGATTATTGGTGCGCTGTTACTGCTCGCACTCGGCGCCGTCGCGCCGCCCGCATTCGTCGCGCACTTCACTGTGTTCGTGCTCGCGGTGTTCGTCGGCTATCAGGTGGTCTGGAACGTCACGCCCGCGCTGCACACGCCGCTCATGAGCGTGACCAACGCGATCAGCGGGATCATCGTGATCGGCGCGCTGCTGCATCCGGGCGGATCGAGCACGATCGCGAGCGTGCTCGCGGGCATCGCGCTTGTTGTGGCCACCATCAATATCGCGGGCGGGTTCCTCGTGACCCAGCGCATGTTGAACATGTTCCAACGGACCTGAGGAGGCGTCATGTTGACTGGAATCGGCAATATGGCGTGGCTCGGCGCGGCGACGCTGTTCATCCTGAGTCTGCGCGGCCTGAGCCATCCGGCGAGCGCGCGGCGCGGCAATCTCTATGGCGTCGCGGGCATGACGATCGCGGTGCTCGCCACCTTGCTCGTCACGGCGGGCGCGGGCTTGCAGATTGCGATTGTCGCGGCCGTGGTGGGCGGCGGCGTGGGCGCGGTGCTCGCGCGGCGCGTGGAGATGACGCAGATGCCGCAGCTGGTGGCGGTGCTGCACAGCTTCGTCGGGCTTGCGGCCACGCTGATCGGCTTCGCGAATTTTCTCGCGCCTTCGGGGCCCGCGACCGGCGTCGAGCGCGCGATTCACGACACCGAGATCTACGTGGGCGCGTTCATCGGCACGATCACGTTCAGCGGTTCGATCGTGGCGTTTCTGAAGCTGCAGGGCACGCTTGGCGGCAAGCCGCTGGTGCTGCCCGCACGCCATGCGATGAACGCGCTCGCGCTCGCCGTTTGCGTCGTGCTCGGCTATCGCTTCGTCGCCGGATCCGACGCACCGCAGGCGCTCTACGCGCTGATCGCCATGTGCGTGATCGCGGCGGCGCTCGGCGTGCATCTGGTGATGGCGATCGGTGGCGCGGACATGCCCGTGGTGGTCTCGATGCTCAACAGCTATTCGGGTTGGGCGGCGGCGGCCACCGGCTTCATGCTCGACAACGATCTGCTCGTGACGACGGGTGCGCTCGTCGGATCGAGCGGCGCGATTCTCAGCTACATCATGTGCCGCGCGATGAATCGCAGTTTCGTTTCGGTGATCCTGGGCGGCTTCGGCGCGGCGACATCGACGTCGAGCGCGACGCCGCAAGGCGAGGTGGTCGCGACGTCGGTGGACGAAGTCAGCGCGCTGCTGCGCGATGCCGCCGAAGTCGTGATCGTGCCGGGCTACGGCATGGCCGTGGCGCAGGCGCAAGGCACGATCAGCGAAATCACGCGGCGGCTGCGCGCGGCGGGCGTGCGCGTGCGTTTCGGCATTCATCCCGTGGCGGGGCGCTTGCCGGGTCACATGAACGTGCTGCTCGCCGAAGCGAAGGTGCCGTACGACATCGTGCTCGAAATGGACGAGATCAACGAGGACTTTACGAGCACCGACGTCGTGCTCGTGATCGGCGCGAACGACATCGTCAATCCGGGCGCGCAGGAAGACGCGGGCAGTCCGATCGCGGGCATGCCGGTGCTCGAGGTGTGGAAGGCACGCACGGTGGTGGTCTCGAAGCGCAGCATGGCGACCGGTTACGCGGGCGTCGACAATCCGCTGTTCTACAAGGAGAACACGCGCATGCTGTTCGGCGACGCGAAGGGCAGCGTGGACGCGTTGCTGCGTCAACTGGAAACCGCATGATGACGAGTTGATTGCGCAGTGATGTCCGCAGTGATGCAGCAAGCCGCCGTTCGCGGCGGTTCATCAACGAATGGAGAGAGACAACGTGGCACATACCGATCGCATCGACGCCGGCTACACGGCGCGGCGGCACAACCGCTGGGTGCAGCTCGTGGCCGGCATCGCCTGCATGGGGCTCGTCGCCAATCTGCAATATGCGTGGACGCTGTTCGTCGTGCCGATGGACGCGCGGCACCATTGGGGGCAAGCGGCGATCCAGCTCGCGTTTTCGATTTTCATCGTCACGGAGACGTGGCTCGTCCCGGTCGAAGGCTGGCTCGTCGATCGCTTCGGGCCGCGTCCGGTCGTGATGGGCGGTGCGTGTTGCGTGGCGCTCGGCTGGGTGCTCGACGCCTGGGCGCCGGTGTTGCCGGTGCTCTACGTTGCCGCGGTGATCTCGGGCATCGGTGCGGGCTGCGTGTACGGCACCTGCGTGGGCACCGCGCTCAAATGGTTTCCCGACCGGCGCGGGCTCGCGGCGGGCATGACGGCCGCTGGCTTCGGCGCGGGTGCGGCGCTCACCGTGATCCCTATTTCGCGGATGATTCAGCATTCGGGTTACGAGACCGCCTTCGTTTTCTTCGGACTCCTGCAAGGTGCGTGCATCATGGCGCTGGCCTTGCTGATGGTGCGTCCGAAGCCGCCCGCGCATGCGGCGGGCGTCCGGCGCGTGGTCGCCACGAAAACCGATTACACGACGCAGCAGATGGTCCGCGCGCCGCTGTTCTGGGTGATGTATGCGATGTTCGTGTGCGTGGCGGCGGGCGGCATCATCGCCACGGCGCAGATCGGGCCGATCGCGAAGTCGTATGGTTTCGCCTCGATGCCGGTGACGCTGCTGAGCGTGTCGCTGCCGCTGCTGACGATGACGCTGTCGATCAACAATCTCTGCAACGGCTTCACGCGGCCCTTGTGCGGTTTGATTTCGGATCGGATCGGCCGCGAGAACACGATGTTCATCACGTTTCTCGGCGAAGGGCTGGCGCTGCTCGGACTGCGCGAGTTCGGCCACGATCCGTATCTGTTCATGCTGTTCTCGGGACTCGTGTTCCTGTTTTACGGCGACATCTTTTCGAATTTCCCGGCGACCTGCGCGGACACCTTCGGCGCGCGCTATGCGGCGGGCAACGCGGGCACCTTGTACACGGCGAAAGGCACGGCGGCTTTGCTGGTGCCCGTGGCCACGTTGCTCGCCGTGCATGGCGGATGGAACATGGTGTTCGATTTCGCCGCCTGCGTGGCGATGATGGCGGGCGTCTGCGCGAAGGTCGTGTTGCAACCGATGCGGCGGCGCTGGATCTTCGAGTCGGCGGCGCCGGAGCGCGCGGAGAGCGCCTTCGTGGCGACACCGCTCGGTTCGCGGGAGTAGGCGCTATCGGCGAGCGGTTTGTCTGGGGCGTGTTGCTCAGGCGGCCGCTTTGCCGGACCGCTGGGCGGTGGCGCGAAAACGCGAGCGGCGCACGCGGCGCGTATCGGTGCGCGCCTGGACGCGGCGCGCGTCGAATTCCGATGACGTCGACGGCGACGCGGTAGTCGGCATCGAAAGCGACGCGTACCTTCCTTCATGCTGGCCGCGCTCGATCCATTCGGCGGGCAGGCGGGTGGCGATCAGCCACGTCGCCGCGACGCCGAAGCTCACGGCGATCAGCGCGGCGATAACGACGAATTCCATCAGGTCTCCCTGCGCGTGGTGGTGCAGCGCCCGGCGCTGCTTCCAGTTCTGTTTTCGCAATGTATACCACGGAACATATCGGGTGCGTATCCGTAGCGTATCGGGTGCGTATCGATACGGCGCGCGCGAGAATCGTTCGAAGCAGACGGGAAGAAGGAAGAGAAGAGGCGCGGAAAACAAAAAAGCCCGCATGTGCGGGCTTTTTCGATGAATCCGGGGTGCTGCTTTATTGCTGCTTAGCTGAAGAGCGTGGTGCCCAGGAGAGGACTCGAACCTCCACAGTGTTGCCACCGCTAGGACCTGAACCTAGTGCGTCTACCAATTCCGCCACCTGGGCACGTCTTCAAGCTAGACCGAGATTATAACGCGTTCCCGGTGTCTGTCAACAGATCTTTTCAAGAAAATTCCACGAAAGCGATGCTTCGAGGAAGATCTATGTCTTGCCAAGGGCAGGGCGGAGTGAGAAGACCTCAAATCCGCGAAAGCCGCACGAGCTCGACGACTGCTGACACTAAAAGAAAAAAGCCGGCATCAAGCCGGCTTTTTTCATGAATCTTGGTGCCCAAGAGAGGACTCGAACCTCCACAGTGTTGCCACCGCCAGGACCTGAACCTGGTGCGTCTACCAATTCCGCCACCTGGGCAAGGTGTCGCTTACTACTTGCTGCTGCGCTGTGTCGTGCAGCAGAGAAACGAGATTGTAGCGTGTCCGTAGAGGCTGTCAAGCGTCTTTTGAAAAAATGTTTCAAGGAGCGGGGCGCGCACGTTTTTGAGGGGCTTTCCGGCGGCGTGAGTGCGGCTTCGTCGGTCCGGTTGAACACCGCTTTCGAGATGCGCCGCGCGCAGGCGCTGGCAACGAGTCTGCATAAGGCTGCACCGTGAATTGTCGCGTAGTGCGCGGGTGTTAGAATGCCTCGCAGCAGTCCCTGCGGAGCGGCGCGCGTTCGACGTTCAACCGGAGGGGCCGCCGCATCGCGCAACACTCGAACACGTAGATAGCAGCACTCGAAGACCGGGGCGCGGCACGACAGGCTCGGGCCACGCAAACTCCGACGTCCACGCAACGAGAACAACCATCGACAAGCCCTTGAGCAAATATCCGTACCCGATTCCCAGCCGCGAAGAGATCCTCGGCGTGCTGCGGACCAGCGAATCGCCCTGCACCGCGAACGATATCGCCGAGGCGCTCGCCATCAAGCGCCAGGAGCGCGAAGGGTTCTTCAGGCGGATCGCCGCGATGGAGCGCGACGGGCAGATCCGGCTCGATTCGCGCGGTCACTATCAGCTTGCGCATCCTTCCAATTTCGTCGCCGGGCGCGTGCAAGGCCATCGCGACGGCTTCGGCTTCCTCGTACGCGACGACGGTCAGGACGATCTGTTTCTGCCGCAAGGCGAGATGCAGAAGGTCATGCACAACGACCGCGTGCTCGCGCGCATCGTCGGTTACGACCGTCGCGGGCGTCCGGAAGGGCACATCGTCGAGGTCACGGACCGCGCGAACCGCAGCGTGATCGGCCGTCTGCTCAACGAGAACGGCGCGCTGATCGTCGCGCCCGAAGACAAGCGTATCGGCCACGACATTCTCGTCACGCAGAATCCCAAGAAGGCCAAGGTCGGCCAGGTGGTCGTGGTCGAGCTGACCGACTTCCCGAGCCGTCATTCGCAGCCGCTCGGCCGCGTGGTCGAAGTGCTCGGCGACATCGACGATCCCGGCATGGAGATCGAGATCGCCGTGCGCAAGTACGGCGTGCCGCACGAATTCAGCAAGCGCGCGCTCGACGAAGCCGCGAAGCTGCCCGATGCCGTGCGTCCGACCGACATCCGCTATCGCGTGGATCTGCGCGACGTGCCGCTCGTCACCATCGACGGCGAGGACGCGCGCGACTTCGACGACGCGGTCTATTGCGAACCGATGCAGGTCGGCAAGGGCGAAGGCTTCCGCCTGCTGGTGGCGATCGCCGACGTCTCGCATTACGTGACGCCGGCCGGCGGCCTCGACGTGGACGCTATCGAGCGCAGCACCTCGGTGTACTTCCCGCGCCGCGTGATTCCGATGCTGCCCGAGAAGCTCTCGAACGGTCTGTGTTCGCTGAACCCGCATGTCGACCGCTGTGTGCTCGTCTGCGACATGGTGATTACCGCGCGCGGCGAGATCAAGGCGTACCAGTTCTATCCGGCCGTGATTCACTCGGCCGCGCGGCTCACGTACACCGAAGTCGCCGCCGTGCTCAAGAACACCAAGGGTCCGGAAGCCGTGCGACGCGCCACGCTGCTGCCGCATCTGCAGAATCTCTATGGCGTCTACAAGTCGCTGTTCGCGGCGCGCCAGAAGCGCGGGGCGATCGACTTCGACACCACCGAGACCTATATCGTCTGCAACGCACAGGGCAAGATCGAGCAGATCGTGCCGCGTCAGCGCAACGACGCGCACAAGCTGATCGAGGAATGCATGCTCGCGGCCAACGTGTGCGCGGCGGACTTCATGAAGCGCAACAAGCACCCGGGCCTGTACCGCGTGCACGCGGGTCCGAGCGCCGAAAAGCTCGAAAACCTGCGGACTTTCCTGCGCGGCATGGGGCTCACGCTCGGCGGCGGCGACACGCCGCACGCGAGCGATTACGCTGCGTTGATGGCGCACATCCGCGACCGGCCCGATGCGCAGATGCTGCAGACCATGCTGCTGCGCTCGATGCAGCAGGCCGTCTACAGCCCGGACAACATCGGCCACTTCGGTCTCGCGTATGAGGCGTACGCGCACTTCACGAGCCCGATTCGCCGCTATCCCGACCTGCTCACGCACCGCGCGATCTACGCGATCCTGCAGGGCAAGAAGTACCAGCCGGCCGCGCCGGAAGGCGTCGAGCTCAACACGGCGCTGTCGCCGCGCGCCCGCGCGCTGCAGGCCGAGGACGAAGAGAAGCGCGGCAAGCGCGCGCGTGGCGGCAACACGGCGATCTGGGAAGAACTGGGTCTGCATTGCTCGGCCAACGAGCGCCGCGCCGACGAAGCCTCGCGCGACGTCGAAGCCTGGCTCAAGTGCTATTTCATGCGCGACAAGCTCGGCGAAGAGTACGGCGGGATGGTGAGCGGCGTGACGTCGTTCGGCATCTTCGTGCAGCTCGATTCGCTGTTCATCGAAGGGCTCGTGCACGTCACGGAACTGGGCTCGGATTACTTCCAGTACGACGACATCAAGAACGAGCTGCGCGGCGAACGCACGGGCATCCGCTACCGTCTGTCGGACCGCGTGCGCGTGCAGGTGAGCCGCGTCGATCTCGACGCGCGCAAGATCGACTTCCGCCTCGTGCGCGATACGCCGATCAAGCCCGCGCTCAATCGCGGCGGCCAGGCGCAGCAGCACGAGCGCGGCGCGCAGGACGGCGGCCCGCGTGTGCGTTCGATGCCGCAAGGCGAAGAGTCGCGCCGCAAGAAAGCCGCACCCGCGCCCACGGCGGCCGTGAAGGAAGCGCGCGCGGCGCGTGGCGCGGCGAAGACCGCGAAGAAGCGTCCGGCGTCGAAGTCGGTGGCCAAGAAGGCGCCGCCGCGCAAGAAGCGTTGAAATCGCGTCGACGTCGTGGGCATCGCGCACCGGCGTCGCGCTGAAGCTGTTCCAGCAGGACCGCGCCGGTCACGACGACCGGCGCACTTATTTTTGTTCGCGGTGCGCGCAGGCAGGCGCGTCGCGAGCCGTTCATCAGGGGTTGTAGCCAGTCATGTCACGTCTCAAGGTTCTTTACGGTTTTCATGCGGTGACCGCACGTATGCGGCACGACGCGTCCACGGTCGAAGATATTTACTACGACACGTCGCGGCGCGATCGCCGCATGCAGGAATTCCTGCACGCCGCGAAAGAAGCGGGCGTGCGCATCATTGCCGCCGACGAGACGCGCCTCTGGGGCCTCGCGCACACCGAGCGCCATCAGGGCGTGGTGGCGCGCGTGCACGACATGCCGCTCGCGCAGAACCTCGCGGAACTGCTCGACGGCATTCAGGGCTCGCCGCTGCTGCTGGTGCTCGACGGCGTGACCGATCCGCATAACCTCGGCGCGTGTCTGCGCGTGGCCGACGCCGCCGGCGCGCACGCCGTGATCGCGCCGCGCGACCGCGCCGTGGGCCTGAACGCCACGGCCGCGAAAGTCGCGAGCGGCGCCGCCGATACGGTGCCGTACATCACCGTCACGAACCTGGCGCGCGCGCTGCGCGAGCTCAAGGACGCGGGCGTGTGGATCATCGGCACGGCCGGCGACGCGCCCACGGGCCTTTATCAGACCAAGCTCGACGGTCCCGTCGCGCTGGTGATGGGCGCCGAAGGCGAGGGCATGCGCCGTCTCACGCGCGAAACCTGCGACGAAGTCATGCAGATTCCGATGGCCGGCACGGTCGAGAGCCTGAACGTCTCGGTGGCGTCGGGCGTCTGCCTGTTCGAAGCCGTGCGCCAGCGCGCGGCGGCGCGCTGATCGCGCATCACGACTCCCCCGCGCCTGGATTCTGATCGACGCAGCATGACACTCTTGGGTTTTACCCGGCGATTTGCCCGGCATGGCGCGCCGTTCGCCGCGCTCGGCGCGGTGCTGGCGCTTGCCGCCTGCGCGCCCGCCACGATGGTCGACCGCGGCGGCTACGTCGCGGATACGCAATATCACGCGCGCAGCGCCGATTCGCGCATCCGCTTCCTCGTGCTGCACTACACGGAAGGCGACGAGCCGACCTCGCTCGAGGAACTCACGCGCGAGAACGTGAGCGCGCATTACCTCGTGCCCGAGCATCCGCCGCTGCGCGACGGCAAGCCCGTCGTGCTGCAGCTCGTGCCCGAAACGCAGCGCGCCTGGCATGCCGGCGTGAGCGAGTGGCAGGGCACGACCGAGCTGAATGCGGCCTCGATCGGCATCGAAAACGTCAATTCCGGACCGCACGATACGCCCGCCGGGCGCACGTGGGCGCCCTGGCCGCCCGATCAGGTGGCGGCGATCATCGCGCTCTCGAAGGACATCGTCACGCGTTACGGCATTCCGCCGACGCGCGTGGTGGGGCACAGCGACATCGCGCCCCAGCGCAAGATCGATCCGGGCGCGGCGTTCCCGTGGAAGCAGCTTTACGACGCGGGCGTGGGCGCCTGGCCCGACGACGCGACCGTGCAGGCGGATCTGGCGGGCCGTGCGCCGAATGCGCCCGCCGACGTGCGCGGCCTGCAGTTGAAGCTCGCGCGCTACGGCTACGCGGTGGCCACCGACGGCGTGCTCGACGAACCTACGCGCCGCGTGTTCGCCGCCTTCCAGATGCACTTCCGGCCCAGCGACTATTCCGGCACGCCCGACGCGCAAACCGACGCGATCGCCCAGGCGCTGCTCGACAAATACGTCGATAAAACCGCGCCGGCGCTGCCCGGCACGACCGAAACGGCGCCCTGACGCCGGCGGCGACGCGTGCCGTACGCCGTTTCGGCGCGCGGCACGACGGTCCGCACGACGGCCCGAATCCGGCGCTTCTTCGCCGATTGCCGCCGATAACCGCCGATCCCCGCAGGTCCAGGTCCGCAACTCCGGTAAACTAGGCGTTTTCCGCGTTTTTCTTTCCTCGGGCAGTTCCCCATCATGACTCAAGACGAACTCAAACAACTGGTCGGCCAGGCCGCGGCCGACTATGTCAACGCGAACGTGCCGGAAGGCGCCATCATCGGCGTCGGCACCGGCTCGACCGCGAACTGTTTCATCGACGCACTGGCCGCCAGCAAGGGCCGCTATCGCGGCGCGGTGTCCAGTTCGGTGGCCACCACCGCGCGCCTCGAAGCGCAGGGCTTCAAGATCTTCGACCTGAACGACATCGAATCGCTGCCCGTTTACGTGGACGGCGCGGACGAGATCGACGCGTCGGGCGCGATGATCAAGGGCGGCGGCGGGGCGCTCACGCGCGAGAAGATCGTGGCGTCGGTGTCGGAAGTGTTCGTCTGTATCGCCGATGCGAGCAAGCTCGTGGACGTGCTCGGCCAGTTCCCGCTGCCGATCGAAGTCGTGCCGATGGCGCGCACGGCCATTGGCCGCCGCGTGACGGCGCTCGGCGGCGTGCCGGTGTTGCGTGTGAAGCAAGACGGTTCGCCTTTCATCACCGACAACGGCAACGAGATTCTCGACGTGAAGGGGCTGCGCATCAGCGATCCGCGCACGCTCGAAGCGCATGTGAATGCATGGCCGGGCGTGGTGACCGTCGGTCTGTTCGCGTCGCGCGGCGCCGACCTGTGCCTGCTGGGCGGCGCGCAAGGCGTCGAGCGCATCGAGTACCGCAAGGCTTGATCGCGATGTCCGGCTGATCGTCTGGATCGGCCGGCAGGGCGGTGGCGAGGCGTCAGTCACGCCGCCGTCCGCAAGATGTGGTTTTAGCGGTTCCGGCGGAGCGAAGTGTGCGTCATCTACGTCGACAGGCGTCGATACGCTTCGATTGATTCGGCATCCTGATAAATATGAGAACAGCGGATGCGCGAACGTTGTGCCGTCAACATGCGGGCAAAAAACATGCGGGGAAAAAGGCGAAACGCGCCGTCCCGGGCACGTTTCGCTCAATCCTTCGGTTCACGAGAACCGCGCGCGGCCCGCGCCGCGCGCCCTTCGTCACTCCACCGTTTCGGCCTGATGCAGACGCGGCAGCAGGCGGTCGAACTCGCGGCGCACGAGTCCGTAGCACTCGCACGCGCGGCCTTCGAGGCCCTTGCGGTCGAGGATGCGGATACGACCGCGGCTATGGTGGATCAGGCCTTCGTCGTGCAGCTTGCCGGCCGCTTCCGTGATGCCTTCGCGACGCACGCCGAGCATATCGGCGATCAGTTGCTGCGTGACCGAGAGGTCGTTCGACGCCACGCGATCGACTTCGATCAGCAGCCAGCGGCACAGCTGCTTGCTGAGCGAGTGATGGCGATTGCAGGCAGCGGTTTGCGCGACCTGCGTGAGCAGCGCGTGCATGTACAGCAACATCAGGCGGCGCAGGAAGTCCGAACGCGCGAATTGCTGCTTGAGGCTTTGCGCGCTCATGCGGTAGGCGAAGCCCGCGCACTGCACCTGCACGCGGTTCGGCATGGTTTCGCCGCCCGTGAGGACCGGCACGCCGGTCATGCCTTCGCGGCCGACAGCGGCGATTTCCACGGAGCTGCCGTCTTCCATCGTCGAGAGCATCGAGATGATGGCCGTGGTCGGAAAGTACACGTGATGAATGCGCTGGCCGGAGTCACAGAGCAATTGTTCGGTGCGCAGATGAACGAGTTCGAGATGCGGTGCGAGAGCTTGCCATTCGTGCGACGGCAGGGCGCCGAGCAGGTGATTGCCGTGCAGGTCTGATTGAAGGGTCAACATGATTTGGTCCTCGTGCGAAGCGGCTTTCGTCGCCCCATGTTTTTTCGTTCCGGCTGTCGAGCATGTTGTGTTTGCCGCTTCCCGTAGCGGCTCTGCGTTCGGCTTGCCGGCCCCATAGTCCCGAGTCGTTCGCGAGATCGTTGTCTGCGATACGCCTGTGTGGCGTACCTCTCAAAGCAGGGTGTGTGCCAGATGACCCCGAATCGTTCAGGCGCGTGGCTTTGCGGGCGATGCAATGCAAGAACGGGGGCATAAAAAGGGTTTTTTGTTTCAATTCTGTACGACGCCCACGCACGCGCCTCAAGCAGTCCGCGCATTTTATATCGACGCAAGTCATTGAATTTATTGGAATATTTGCACTCTCCGCAGGGGGTGCGAAAAATGACTCCATGCTGAAACATGCGCGCAGCGAAAAAGGGGGCGCGGCATCTGGGCGCAGGCAAAAGTGTGCGGATTTGATTCATTCGTGTTGCACCGCGAGGGCTGCGCGAGGAAACGTTCGGTCCTGAAACATGACCCGCGTAACGCTGCGTCACGTTACGTGGGCTAGCGCACATAAGCGCCTGGCACGCTGTGTGAGGCTCGCAATGTCTGCCATCTTTCTTCGTTCACTCATGACACGGACGCGCGGTTGCATACGCAACGGCCTGACTGCCTCACGCGATACACGGCGATTGCATCGCCGGGTCATCAGCGCGCGATCAGTGTGGGTATGCGTACAGAATCGTCCGATGCGCTTTGTTCCAATGGAATCCGAAAACGGGGGTGCGAGGTGCACCCATAACCAGAGTTAACGGACGTATCGGAACAACCGAAGCATTCGGAACGGGGAGCTTCTCGCATGAACCAGATCGTGACGCCGGCCGGCGTGATCGCCGCGGCCAATGAACCCGAAGTCGCGCTCGTCGTCCAGCCGGTGGTGCTGGCGGGCGGATCGGGCACGCGGCTGTGGCCGCTTTCTCGCGAGCACTGCCCCAAGCAGCTGATCGACCTGCTTGACGGCGAGTCCCTGCTCGAAGCGACCGTGCGCCGCCTCGACGGCCTCTATGCGCGCGCGGGCAGCAGCGTGCGCAAGGCCGCGCCGCTCGTGGTCAGCAGCGAAGAGTTGCGCCACATGACCGCCGACCGACTTGGCCGCAGCGGCATGGCCGCGCGCGTCGTGTTCGAACCGGTCGCGCGCAATACGGCGCCGGCTTTGACCGTCGCGGCGCTGGCCGCGCACGCGACCCATGCCGCTCACGCCGCCAGCGCGGCGGCGACCGGCGCGGACGGTTCCATCAGCGACAGCGATCCGATTCTCATCGCCATGCCCGCCGATCATCTGATCGCCGACCGCAACGCATTCGCCACCGCGCTCGAAGAGGCCGTGACCTACGCGGCGCGCGGCGCGATCGTCACGCTCGGTGTACCGCCGACGCGCGCGGAAACCGGCTACGGCTATATCGGCGCGGGCGCGGCGCTGGGTGCGGGCGGCGCGCGCAAGATCGAGCGCTTCGTCGAAAAGCCCAGCGCGGACGTGGCCGAAGGCTACGTCGCGTCCGGCGATTACTGGTGGAACAGCGGCATCTTCGTCGTGCGCGCCTCGGTCTGGCTCTCGGCGATCGCGCATTGCCGTCCCGAGATCTCCGTGCATTGCGCGCAAGCCTTCGAGCGCGCGGCCGTCGACGCCGACGGCGCGGTGCATCTCGATGCGGCGACGCTCGCCGCCTGTCCGTCCGATTCGATCGACTACGCGGTGATGGAATCCATCGGCGCCGACGCGCGTCTCGCGGGCGTGGTCGTGCCGCTCGTCGCCGGCTGGTCGGACGTGGGCGCGTGGGACGCCGTCTGGCAGGTCTCGCAGAAAGACGCGGCGGGCAACGTCGCGCGCGGCCGCGTGCTGTTCGAAGACTCGACCGAAACCTTCGCGCATTCGGACGGCCGGCTGGTCGCCTGCGTGGGCGTGCACGGCGTGGTGGTCGTGGAGACCGCCGACGCGGTGCTGGTGGCGGCCAAGGATCGCGTGCAGAACGTCAAGGCGATCGTCGGCAAGCTCAAGGCGCAGCGCGGCGAGGAAGCACAGCACCATCGGCGCGTGGAGCGTCCGTGGGGCTGCTACGACTCGATCGATCGCGGCGAGCGCTTCCAGGTAAAGCGCATCGTCGTGAAGCCGGGCGGCGTGCTGTCACTGCAGATGCATCACCACCGCGCGGAGCACTGGGTGGTCGTGCGCGGCACGGCGCGCGTCACGCGCGGCGACGAGGTGTTCCTGCTCTCGGAAAACGAATCGACCTACATCCCGCTCGGCGTGAAGCACCGACTCGAAAATCCGGGCAAGACGCCGCTCGAAATCATCGAGGTGCAGTCGGGCGGCTATCTCGGCGAAGACGACATCGTGCGCTTCGACGATCAGTACGGCCGCGCGCCGGCGCTGGTCACGCGTAGCTGAAATCGACGGGCGGACACCACTCACGTTGAGCAAAGTGCATCACGAAGGGCTCATGAATGAAGCAAGCCTGAAGACCGCGGCGGCGCTCATCGCTGCATATGCACAGACGAGCGCCGCGTTGCGGTCCCACAAACGAAAAAAAACGCTGCACGTATAAGCGAGTGCTTCATACAGACGACAGACGAAACGACGACGAATAACTTCAAAACAAAACAATCGGGCAACCGAAGGGCCAATTGCTTGTGCTTTCGAGTTCTGGATCGAATAGGGCGTGAAACGTATGCCTTTCATGTCAGGAAATATCCTGGCTGGCGAGATATGCAATACGCATGGCAACGTACGCTTGAGTTCGACGCAGCTTGAGGGCCCGCGCAGTAACCGGCAAACAGGGCGATAACGCCGCATCGGGGGGAGGGGTCATGGAACTGGGAAACAAAGAACGATCGCTGGTGAGCAAGGTCATGGATGGCCTGATCTCGGGCATAGTCGAGGAACGTTACGGCGCGATTCTGCCGCCACAGGACGTGTTGTCGAAAGAGTTCGACGTAAGCCGCACCGTCATGCGCGAAGCGCTGTCGATGCTGCTCGCGCGACACATGCTCGACGTGCGTCCGAAGATCGGCACACGCATACGGCCGATGCGCGACTGGCGCATGATCGACGAGGACGTGGTGAGCTGGCGCTTTCGCGCGAAGCCCGACAAGACGTTCTTGCGCGACGTGATCGAGTTCCGCGCGCTGATCGAGCCCGCGGCCTGTGCGCTGGCCGCCGAACGCGCGAGCGCCGCCGATCTCGCGGGCATACGCGACGCCTATGAAGCGCTCAGTCAGACGAGTCCTGGCGACGCGGGCTGCCAGGCCGCCGACACGTTACTGCACACGCGCATACTCGCGGCGAGCGGCAATCAGTTCTATCAGCAGATGGCGGCGATCATTCGCGGCGCGCTGTCACTCGTGAATCCGATCGTCAGCGAACGTGACGGCGGCTGGGCGAACATCGTCGCCGGACATGGACGCGTGGTCGACGCGATCGAGCGGCGCGCGCCGCAGGAAGCGCAGGCCGCGGCCGCCGCGATGATCGAATTCACCGCCGACGAGCTGCATCATGCGCTGACTCAGGAAGCGATCGAGCAGCCGCGCTGAACGCGGCCGTTTGACGATCCGCTTCGTCTCGAACCCGGCCCCGCATCGCGCGGCCGGGTTCCGCGTTTTCCCGAGTCTTCCCGCCTTTTTCCCGTGCGTGACATGCAAGGCGCGTCGATTTGCTCTCGCACGCGCGAGCCGGTATCGTCCTGAGCTTTGAGCGCGCGATATATCGACGCAGCGTTTGAGCGACAGAACGAGAGAGGGCGACGCATGAGCGAGATTCAGACGATCCGTTGGGGCATCGTGGGCGCGGGCCGCATTGCGCGGCGCTTTGCGCAGGGCGTGGAGCACGTGCGCGACGCACGTGTGAGCGCGGTATGGTCGCGACGCGCGGCGCCCGCCGACGCGCTCGCCGGCGAGTTCGGCGCAACGGCTTGCGAGAGCTTCGAGGCCTTGCTCGCGAGCGGCATCGACGCGGTCTATATCGCGACCATGCAGGACAGCCACGCGCACTACGCGATTGCCGCGCTCGAAGCCGGTGTGCCGGTGCTCTGCGAGAAACCCGCCACCGTGAACGTCACGCAGCTCGAGCGCGTGCTCGACGCCGCGCGCGCGTCCGGACGTCTCTTCATGGAGGCGATGAAGCCGCCGTTCTATCCGCTGTATCGCGCCTTGCGCGCGCATCTGGAAGCGGATCCGATCGGTCCTGTCGGCCTCGTGCGCGCGGGCTGCTCGGTGGCTAACGTGCCCGCCGATCATCCGTCGTTCTCGTTCGAGCACGCAGGCGGCGCGCTGCTCGACATCGGCGTGTACGAGATGTTTCTCGCCGTGGACTGGCTCGGCGCGCCGCGCGAGGTGCAGACTTTCGGGCGGCTCGGCGCGACCGGCGTGGACACTTTCGCGAGCCTGAATTGCCAGCACGAAAACGGCATCGCGCAGCTTTTTTGCGGACTCGATCTGCACGGATACGGCGACGCGCTGCTGGCGGGTCCGCTCGGCAACGTGACGATCCACGCGAACTGGTGGAATCCGGTGCGCGCGACCATTCGTTACGTGGATGGCCGCGTGGCGGAGCTGGACGAGCCCTTCGACGGCGGCGGCCTCAACTACGAGACCGCACACTTCTGCGAGCTGTTGCGCGAGGGCGCGCTGGAGAGTCCGATCATGCCGCACGAAACGTCGCGGCGCATGATCGCGATGGCCGATTCGGCGCGCGCGGCGCTCGGCCTGAAGTTCGCCTGCGAGTGACGAGAATACGGAGGCAGTTGCGCCGCGCCGCGTGACGTGCGCGGCGCGTGCGTGTAGCGATTCCTCAGTGCCGCGAAGGCAGCGCGAGGCGCTTTTCGTACCAGTGCTGGACCCATTCGAGGATCTGGCACAGCACCCAGTACACCGCGGCGGCGGCGAGATAGAGCGGCAGCGGCTGATAGGTCGAGGCGATGATTTCCTGCGCGCTGCGCAGCAGCTCCGTCACCGTGATCACCGACACGAGCGAGGTGTCCTTGATCAGGCTGATGAGGCTGTTCGAGAGGCTCGGCACGGCAATGCGCAGCGCCTGCGGCGCGATCACGTAGCGCAGCGTCTGGCGGCGCGAGAGGCCGAGACTGTAGGCCGCGAGCCATTGGCCGTGATGAATGCCGAGAATCGCGCCGCGCATGCTCTCCGAGAGATACGCCGCCACGTTCGCGGAGAGTGCGATCACGCCGGCCGGCGTCGGATCGAGCGAAATGCCGATGCTTGGCAATCCGTAGTAAATCACGAAGATCTGCACGAGCAGCGGGGTGCCGCGCATGATGCTCACGTACACGCGCGCGATCACGGGAAACGCGCGGTTCGTGCTGATGCCCATGAGCGCGAGCACGGCGCCGCCGATGAGGCCGAAGATCATCGACAGGATGGCGAACTTGATCGTCAGCACCGCGCCCTGCGCGAGCACCGGCAGCGACTGGATGATGAGCGTGTAGATGGGCATGGGGAAAACGCGCGCGAGACGCGGGTTAGGGGCGCGAGGAGCGCCGTGAAATAACAAGGGGCGGCATCGTGCGATGCCGCCCCGCGCGCATCACCTGACGCACGATACCCGCGCGGCGAGCCGCACGTCGGGCACGTTGCGCGAGGCGCCGGACGCCGTTACTTCGTGACCGGCTTGGTCACGTCGATGCCGAACCATTTGTCGGAGATCTTCGCGAAAGTGCCGTCGGCTTCGAGTTGCGTCATCGCGTCGTCGATCGCCTTGGCGAACTTCGGATTGCCCTTCTTGAACGGAATGCCCGACGGGTTGCCGTCACCGACGATCGAACCCGTGCGCAGCGGCAGCTGCGAGTTCTTCAGCAGGTAGGCGAGCATCAGACGGTCGTTGAGCGCCGCGTCCAGACGGCCGGCGGCCAGGTCGCGCAGATACTCGGGCGCGCCCGGATAGGTCTTCACGTCGATGCCCGGCACCGACTTGGCCATGTCCATGTAGTTCGTGCCCAGACCGACGCCGAGCTTCTTGCCCTTGAGGTCGTCGAGCGACTTGAACTGGCGCGTGTCGTCCTTGCGCTGGATGAGCTGCGCCGCCGAGTACGTGTACGCCGGCGAGAAGTCGAGCACGGCCTTGCGCTGGTCGGTGATGCCGACCTGGTTGACGATCACGTCGAACTTGCCTGCCTGCAGGCCGGCGATGATGCCGCTCCACTCGGTCGTGACGAACTCGGGCTTGAGGCCCATCTTCACGGCCACGGCGCGCGCGATGTCGACGTCGTAGCCGACCAGCTCGCCGTTGGGCGCCTTCGAGTTGAACGGCGGGAAGGTGCCTTCGAGGCCGATGCGCAGCGTGCCGCGCGCCTTCGCCTGGTCGAGCAGGTCCTCGGCGTGGGCGCTCGCCGCGACGAACGAAACACCGACGAGAGCGACGGCAAGGAGCTTCTTCAGCAAGGATGCTTTCATTGTTTTCCTCTTGTTTTGCTGCGATGTGGCGGCTCTCCCGGCGCTGGATGGCGCGCCTGATGAGGCGATCGGGAGGGCTGCCGCTTTCAGGCCCGGCGACGCCTCCGAAGCGCCGCGCATGGCCGGAAATACTGAGTCAGAAACTATAGCCTCAGGCGCGGCCCGAGGCCAGCGCCCGCGCGCATTCGGCGACGAGCGCCGGACCGCGATAGATGAAGCCCGTGTAGACCTGCACGAGCGCGGCGCCCGCGGCGATCTTCGCACGCGCGTCCTCGCCCGAGAAAATGCCGCCCACGCCGATGATCGGCACCTGCTCGCCGAGTTCGGCGCGCAGCTTGCGGATCACCTCGTTCGACGCGTCGAACACCGGGCGGCCCGACAGACCGCCGGTCTCGGCGGCGTTCGGCAGGCCTTCGACGGCCGCGCGCGAGAGCGTGGTGTTGGTGGCGATCACGCCTTCGATCTTGTGGCGCAGCAGCGTGTCGGCGATTTCCTTGACCTGTTCGTCGTCGAGATCGGGGGCGATCTTGAGCGCGAGCGGCACGAGCTTGCCGTGCATGTCGGCCAGACGCTGCTGCTTGTCCTTGAGCGCCGCGAGCAGGGCGTCGAGTTCGCCGCCGCCTTGCAGCTGACGCAGGTTCTTCGTGTTCGGCGACGAAATATTGATCGTCACGTAGCTCGCGAACGGATAGACGCGTTCGAGGCAGAACAGGTAGTCGTCGGCGGCGCGCTCGATCGGCGTATCGGCGTTCTTGCCGATGTTCAGGCCGAGAATGCCGCGATAACGCGCGGCCTGCACGTTCTTCACGAACTGCTCGACGCCGTGGTTATTGAAACCCATCCGGTTGATGATGCCGCCCGCCTCGGGCAGACGGAAAATGCGCGGACGCGGATTGCCCGGCTGCGGACGCGGCGTGACCGTGCCCACCTCGATGAAACCGAAGCCCAGCGCGGCGAATCCGTCGATGGCGGCGCCTTCCTTGTCGAGGCCCGCGGCGAGGCCCACCGGGTTGCGGAACGTGAGGCCCATCACCGTGCGCGGCGAATCCGGGACGCGCGGCGCAAGCAGGCCGGCCATGCCGGTGCGGCCCGCGGCGCCGATCATGCGCAGCGAGAGATGGTGGGCGTCTTCGGCGTCCATGCGGAAGAGCTGGTCGCGAACGAACGGATAAAGGGTACTGAACACGGGAGGAAGGCGCGCGCGCCGGAAAATGGGAACCCGCTATTTTAGCGAGAAAGCCGGGCGAGGGAGGCGGCTGAACGGGCGCATGGCGCGCGTGGCGGCGAAAACGCGCGCGCGAGGCCGCGCGATGGCCGTCTCCTAACGCTCGGGTACCGGATCGAGCGCGCGCCAGACGCCGTCGAAAAGCCCTTCGAGCGGCTGAAAACGCGCCTTGTACGCCATCTTGGGACTTTCGCGAATCCAGTAGCCGAGATAGACGTAAGGCAGTTGAAGGCTGCGCGCCTGCTCGATCTGCCAGAGGATGTTGTAGGTGCCGTAGCTCGCGTGCGGATCGTCGGGCTCGAAGAACGTATAGACCGACGAGAGCCCGTCACCGAGGATGTCGATCATGCTGACCATGCGCAGCGTGCCGGGCTCGTCGGGCTGTTGCGGATCGGGCTCGCGAAACTCGACGAGGCGCGAGTTGATCCGGCTTTGCAGCAGGAACTGCTCGTACTGGTCGCGGCTGTCGCGGTCCATGCCGCCGCCCGCGTGGCGCGCCGACTGGTAGCGCATATAGAGCGCGTAATGCGCTTCGTCGTAATGCAGCGGCGCGACGGTCGCGACGAGCGCGCCGTGTTGTTTCCAGGTGCGCCGCTGCGTGCGGCGCGGCGTGAAGCGCTCGACCGGCACGCGCACCGGTACGCAGGCGCGGCAACCGTCGCAATAGGGCCGATAGGTGAAGACGCCCGAGCGGCGAAAGCCCGCTTTCACGAGATCGGTGTAGACGTCGGAGTTGATCAGGTGGCTCGGCGTGGCGACTTGCGAGCGCGCGATGCGCCCCTCCAGATAACTGCAGGGGTAAGGCGCCGTTGCATAGAATTGCAGCGCGGAAAGCGGTGAAAGCGGCAGCTCGTTGGGATGCGTCACGTTGGCAGCTCTCGTAGCGGTTCGGATCGTCGCGGATCGGCGTGATTGCCGCGCGCGGGCGCAGAGGAGGCGCAGGACGCCGGATTGCCGTGCCGGGCGCGCCGCAGAGCCGCGCAGCGTCTCGTTCTGCGGGCCGCGGGGGCGACGTGTTCTGCTTGCATACTAACATCGACGCCAGGCGGGAATCCATCGAATTGCGCGGCGTTGTGCGAGGCGCACCGCTTGTCCGCTTGCTTGTCCCCTTGCGTGTCTGGCATGCGCGAAAAGAGGGCGCGGAGCGGTCTCAGACGGCCGGAACGGTGGACTCGGGCGCGCTGCGATGGCCGGTCCAGTCGGCGAGGACCTGCTTGTCGAAATGCCAGCCGATGGACGGTGCGCTCACGGTCGCGCGCACGTGCGCGAGGAAGCTCTTGCGCGCGATTTCATGGCCGCCGAGCGAGGCGAGATGCGCGGTGTTCTGCTGGCAGTCGATCAGCGCGACGCCGCTGCGGCGCAGATGCGCGACGAGCGCCGCGAGCGCGATTTTCGAGGCGTCGGTCATGGCGGCGAACATCGACTCGCCGAAGAACATCGTGCCGAGCGACACGCCGTACAGACCGCCCACGCGGCGGCCCTCGAACCAGGTTTCGACGCTATGCGCGTCGCCGATCCGGTGCAGCGTGGAATAGGCGTCGATCACGTCGTTGGTGATCCAGGTGCCGCGCTGGCCATGACGCGGCGCGCTGGCGCAGGCGCGCATCACGGCGGCGAAATCGTCGTCGACGCGGACTTCCCATGCCGGATCGCGCAACACGCGCTTGAGGGTTTTCTTGAACGACGGCGAGACCTTGAAGTCGTCCGGACGCAGGATCATGCGCGGGTCCGGGCTCCACCAGAGCACCGGCTGGCCGTCGGAATACCACGGAAAAATGCCGTGCCGATAGGCGTCGACGAGCCGCGAGGGCAGCAGGTCGGCGCTCGCGGCGAGCAGGCCCGGCGCGCCGCTCGACGCGCCAAGGGCGCGCTCGACGGGCGGAAACGGTTCGTCGGGCGAAAGCCAGGGCACCATGGCCGCGGGCTCAGCCGTCGCGCAGCGAGCGCAGGACGTCGCCGGTGTGCAGGCCGTAGCTGCCCGACTGGCGATCGGCGAAGAAAAAGCGCAGGGTCTGGCCGACCGTCGGGAAGGCGATATCGTCCCAGGGAATTTCGTGCTCTTCGAAGAGGCGGACTTCGAGGCTTTCCTCGCCCGCCGCGATATCGAGATCGAGCAGACGCGCGAGATAGAACAGGTGCACCTGATGCACGCGCGGCACGTTCAGCAGCGAAAAGAGGCTCTGCACCTCCACGCGCGCGCCGGCTTCCTCGAGCGTTTCGCGCGAGGCGGCCTCGGCGGTCGTCTCGCCCATCTCCATGAAACCCGCGGGCAGCGTCCAGTAGCCGTAGCGCGGCTCGATCGCGCGGCGGCACAGCAGCACCTTGTCTTCCCAAACGGGAACGGTGCCCACCACGTTGCGCGGATTCTGATAGTGGATAGTGCCGCAGTGCGAGCAGACGTAGCGTTCGCGGTTGTCGCCGGGCGGAACGAGCAGGCTGACCGCCTGACCGCAAGTCGAGCAGAATTTCATGGGCACGATAGGGGGATGGGTGATGCGAGTGTATCACCGCCGCGTGCGATGACGGGGGCTCGGGAGGGATAGGTGCCCCTGTCCGTGCCTAACGCTTTGCCTCCATCCTGGACGCGCGGAGCCGGAAAACCTTGCCGTCGAACATGTAGTAATACGTGCCATGTTCCGCGCGCTCGTTGCGGCTTCCGCGTACGACGAGCAGGCAGCTGTCGGCGCGGAAAGCAAGCGGTTCGGTGACGTCGAGGGGCCAGTCCGAAACATTGAACGGCAACGACGTCACCCGGCCGCTCCGGGTATCGATGGCTGCCGCCATCACACAGCCCGCGCCGCATCCCCATTGCACGAGGATGTACCGGCCCGCGAAGTTGACGGGGCCGCGTGAGGCTTGCGCGATCACGGTGCGATATGGGCGCGAGATCGAATCAAAAGACAGGCGCGCCGCGCCATGCCTCGCCTGCACCGCCGCTGCACATTCTGCGTAGGCCGGGGGCTGCTGCGAGTGCGCGACGCTGGAAACCAGCAATAGCAAAGACAGCGCGGAGGGCGGAAGACGTTTGCGCATGGCTCAGTACCAGTGATGAGACCGCCAGAACGCGCGAGCGTGGCGAGCCGAGTGATAGCGCCCGTAAATGTAGCGGATGCCGCCCTGACATTCCTCAACGGCGTCACCGAAAGAGTTTGCGCCGCGCGGGTTCAGTTCGTATTGAGCCTGGAGAAGTTGAAACAGGCCGCGCGCCGTCGATGCACCGTTTCTCGCGTCGACAATGCCGCCCGATTCCTGGGCCATGATCCAGAGTAAATCGTCGAAGTCCGACAGCGAAACGCCTTCGCGGTCCACGGCTTCGCGCAATGCGATTCGCGAGGGAAGCGGAATCGATTCGGTCGATTTTTCGATCCAGCCTGGCTTTTTCGATTTCACCGGACGGTGTGAGTGGATGTGCGTGCGAGGCATTCAGGCAACTCCTTGAGGTACGGAGTCGCGAACCTGACACGATCGCGTTTCGCACGATCTGTGCGTCATCAAAGCTTGATGAGGTGCCGCCGCGCTTGAACTGTCTATGTGCGTTTCACGCGTTGAAAAACAAAAAAGGGTTACACGCCGATCCGTTCTGATCCGACCCCACTAAGTTGGACAGTTAAATCCTAAGCGCCCGGGGGGCGGTATTGCACGGTACTCAGCCCGTTGAGTTTCAGCTTGATGCGCTCGTGGTTGTAGTAGTGGATATATCGCTCGAGTTCGTCACGCAACTGCTCGACAGAGGTGAATCTGTTCAGCCTGAAGCGCTCCGATTTGAGCGTACCGAAGAAGCTCTCCATCTCTGCATTGTCGAGGCAGTTGCCCTTGCGCGATCTGCGCTACGACGAGCGCACCGCTCGTGTGGCGCAGCGTGTGGAACGAGAATGGCGCGATGCGCTACTGCGCGACGCATGGGGCATCTATATTGAGGACCGCCACGCGAAGCGGTCCCAACGGCACTATCTGGACCATCAACGCATGGCCGAGGCTGGCGGGCTGCAAGGCAGCGATTGGCAAGCGCACGATTTTGCGGGCGTGCTCGCCCGCTGATTGGGCTGCGGCGGTCGGACCTGTCGCGCCAAGTACTCGACGGCGTGCTCAAGACCGCGACCGCGGTGCGACCGACCAAAACGCGCCAGGCGTATTCCGCGCTCAGTACGTTCTTCAACTGGTGCCATACAGGCGACTGGTTCCTGCTGACATGCATCCCCTCCGTCTCCCCCGCGAACGCCTGCCGAAGAAGCAGGCGAAGAACGACTGTTTGCAGCGCGAGCAGTTAAAGTCGTGGTTCGCCGCCGTTGGTGCGATCACGACCCAGACAATTGCCGATTATCTTCAGGTGCTGCTGATCCCCAGCGCGCGCCGTGAAGAAATCGCCGTGATGAAATGGACCGGTGTCGATTTCGACTGGAACAGCCTGAGGTTCGGGGACAAGGTGGAGGACGAACGCACGATTCTGCTGATGCCCTACGTCAGGGCGTTGCTGCAGTCATTGAAGTCACTCCAGAAGACCATCGAACCGCCGCCGGCGGCGCAGGATGGCGGCGCGTGGCGAGACCTGGGAGCCGCCAGAGAGGGTGTTTGCGAGCAGCCGCGCGGAGGACAGCAGACTTGCCGAGCCGCGCATCGCGCACAACAAGATCCTCTACGCGGCGAACCTGACTCACGTCAGTCTGCATGGTTTGCGCCGCTCGTTCGGTACTCTCTCCGAAGAGGGCGAATGCCCGGTCGGCGTGGTGGCACAGATTCCGGGGGCAAAAGCCGAACGCGATTGACCGTTATGCCGACGCCAAGGTTATCCCGTCGCAAGTTTGCGGGGAAGGTAGCTGCCCGGATAGGCTTGTTTGCCGTGACATCGAGGAAAGCCGGTTGCCTCTGCTGCCGGACAATTCCGTCGATTTGGCCGCTTGCACGCACTGCCTGGCGCAAGGGTAATGCCAATGCGCGGTGCGTTGGCGACCGGTGTGAATGAGCGACACGTTTCGAGTGGGAACACAACGCCGCAAGTGAGGACAGACAACCTGGAAACACGGACAGGGGCGTGCAACGTACGAACGTGCACCCAGCGTGTTGCGTGGCAGCGCAGGCCGTCAAAGGCCGCGCCCGTCATCGACGCTGAACCCGGCGAACCATCACCCGGTTTCACCTTCATCTGAGTGGGTTCACCCACGCATACGCTCCGCCGCGTATGGCGCGTGTTAGTTTGAAATCAAAAGAATCAAACTGACCCCCGGTTATTCCTGGCGAACACATTGCCGAGGTAACGCCGCGCCCGGCGCGCACGGTCAGCCTGACGCTATCAGGAGTCCAGATATATGTCGGAGCGCATGACTTTCCCTTCGTTCGCATGCATTTCAGAATTTTCTGATTGGCGGAGCGCGTTAGCGGGCAGAAAGTCACCGGTCGCGCGCGATGGAGCTGCGCGCGTCCATGCATCCCCGGTAATAACGATCACAAGAAAGGATCTGGTCTCATGCATTGCCCGCAGTCCGCGCAGTCTGTCCTGCATCACTGTCTCCCCCATGTCATGCACCAGCCGGGAGACTTCCCGGCATGCTGAACTTCGGCCTGAAACGCACGCTGACTGCTTCCTGCCCCGCCTTTCCCACCCTCTACGACGGCGAACCCGCACTGTTGCCCAGTGCGCTCCACGGTGAGGAACGGCTTTCGACGGTTTGCGCCTACACGCTCTCGCTGACTACCGCGCTGGAAATGCCCAGTACCGACGCTGCCAGCATCGACCTGAAGTCGCTGATCGGCATTGAAATTACAGTCACGATACAGTTGGAGGGGATGGGCAGCAACCTCGGCGCGGTGAACATCGGCGCGGGCGAGCGCGAGATTTCCGGGATCATCACCGAGGCGCGCTTCGTTGGGCAACTCAACCGCCAGTGTCGCTACGAGGTGGTGTTCCAGCCGTGGCTGGCTTTACTCGACAAGACCTCGGATTACCGCATTTTCCAGCGCAAGACCGTCATCGAGATCGTTAGGGAAGTGCTCGACAAGTACATGTACTCGTACGACTTCCGCACGGGCGGCACGTACGAGGCGCTGGACTTTCAGGTGCAGTACGGCGAGACCGACCTCGGTGTCATCCAGCGCCTGGCCGCCGAACACGGCATCTACTGGTTTGTCGAGCACAGCGGCACGTTTCACCGCATCGTGTTCGTGGATCACCTGGGCGGTCACGGCCCGGTGGAGAGCGTGGCCTACCAGACGCTCGAATATCACGAGCCGGACCAGAAGATCGACCTCGAATACATCGACCGCTTCGAGCCGGAACAGCGCATCACGACGGGCGTGCATACAACCGGCGACTACGATTTCAAGAAGCCGCACGCGAAGCTCAGGGTGCAGGCCGAACTCGAACAGGATACGGCACACAACATGCTGGAGCGCCGCGAGTGGCCGGGCGACTTCACCGACAGCGGCACGGGCGACGGTATCGCCCGCGTACGCGCCGCGGAGCTACGTGCGCCGGGTGAGCGCGCGAGCGGGCACGGCAACCTGCGCGATGTCGAGTGCGGCACCACGTTCACGCTGGCGAACTGCCCGAAGCCTGACGCCAACCAGGAATATCTGGTGCTGTGGGCAAAGCTCGTTGTCGAGGAAACCGGCGAGTCGAGCGGCAGCGGGGCTGAATATCGTGTCGAGGTGGACTTCGAGGTGCAGCCCGCCACCGTCATGTTCCGCCCCGACCGCAGCCTGTGGCCGAAGCCGCGCACGAACGGTCCGCAGACTGCAGTGGTCACCGGCCCTGAGGGGCGCGAAATATGGACCGACCAGTACGGCCGGGTGAAGCTCAAGTTCCATTGGGATCACGCCGGGCCGTCTGACCACAATTCATCGTGCTGGGTGCGGGTGTCGTATCCGTGGGCGGGCGCGAACTACGGCGGCATCCACATTCCGCGGATCGGCACGGAAGTGATCGTGGACTTCGAGGGCGGCGACCCGGACCGCCCGATCGTGGTCGGGCGGCTCTACAACGCCGCGACCATGCCACCGTGGCAACTGCCCGGCAACGCGACGCAAAGCGGCCTCCTGACGCGCACCTCGCCGGATGGCGGCTATGGCAACGCGAACGCGATCCGCTTCGAGGACAAAAGGGGCGCGGAACAGGTCTGGATTCAGGCCGAACGCAATCTCGATACGGTGGTCGAGCACGACGAGACACACACCGTCGGGCATGACCGCACGAAAACCATCGGTTACGACGAGGCCGATCACATCGGGCGGCACTGGACGCTGACGACGGGCGGCTACAAGTGGGAAACCATTGATCTGGCGGCCGTGCAGAACGTCGGGCTGGGTCAGTTGCTGAATGTCGGCGCGGCGTATGTCGAGAACGTGGGCGGCCTGTACATGCGCAACGTCGGCCTGCAGATGGCGAGCACGGTCGGCATGGATCGCCATGACCGGGTGGTGCAGAACTGGTCGTCGGACGTGGGCCACACGTACACGGTGACGGTTCGCGGCAAGGCGGTGGGCGACGCGGTGCAGAAGGACATGGCGAACCCGTTCGAGGCCACGCCCGCGTTCGTGCCGCAACTGCCCGCGCCGGTCGAGAGCGCGCAGAACAACCAGCTTCAGATTACCGACAGCGGCTACGCGTTGCTGTCGGGCGCGACGCAGTCGCAACTGATCGGCCCCGGTGGCACGATTACGATCGATGAGGCTGGGATCACGCTCGAAGGCACGAGCATCCGGCTGAAGGCGCCCGTCATCAGCATGAGCGGTGGCGGCGCGGGTGGGCTTGCGCCGGTCACCGAAGCGACCTGTGCAGAGTGCGCGAAGCGCCACGCCACGCCCCATCCGGTCGATGTGGCGACGGGCCAGAAGGTGCTCGCGCATCAGGACTTCAGCCTGCCGGGCCGCCTGCCGGTCCGCTGGGCGCGCAGCTACCGCAGCGAGGACCAGCGCGAGGGATTCCTTGGTGTGGCCTGGCGCGTGCCGTACTCGACGGAAATCCGTAGCGACGGCACCCAACTGACCTACTTCGACGTCGATGGTCGCCGCCTGAATTTCCCGCTGCTAGAACCCGGCCAGGAACATTTCCACGTCATCGAGAAATACACGCTCGCGCGCGGCGAGGACAGCGTGGCGGGAGCAACCTATGTCGTGCGCTTTGGCAACGGCGTGGAGGAGCACTATGCGATCCACCCGAGCGATGACGCCCGCTGGCAACTCCAGCGCGTCACCGACCGCGACGGCAACAGGTTGAATCTGGGCTACACGCCGCAGGGCTGGCTGTGCGAGGTGAGCAACAACGTGCATACAGTGCGCTGCGCACTGGATGACATGGGCCGCATGACGGCGGTGTATCTGGTCGGCCACGGCGATCCGCTGCTCGCCAGCTACGCCTACGACAGGAATGGCGATCTGGTCGAGGCGACTGACCGCGCAGGGCGAGTCTGGCGCTACGAGTACCATAACCACCTGCTGACCGGCTACCTCACCCCGGGCGGCGCGATCCACCGTTCCGAATGGGACGGCGACACCCCGCAGGCGCGCGTAACGCGCACCTACGCCTTCGCCGACGACAAGGCCGCCCGCCAGGGGCAACCGGCCATCACGCGCGACACGCACTTCGCGTACCAGCCCGCCAGCAACACCACCCGCGTGACGGACGGCCTGGGCCGTACCACCGAATACCACTATAACGGCCTGTGGGCGGTGGATCGCATTCTGTACCCGGACGGTACGACGCGCCTCACGCACTTCGATGAAACCGGTAGTGTGAGCGGCTACACGGACGAACTCGGGCGCGTCACGCAGATGGTGAACGACGCACAGGGCAATCCCACGACCGTCATAGACGCGGCAGGCAACATCACGCGCATCAGCTATAACGCGCAGAACCTGCCGGTGCAGATCACCGACCCGGCGGGCCAGGTCTGGCAGCGCGCCTATGACGATGCGGGCCACCTCGTCACAGAGACGGACCCGCTGGGCCGCACGACGGCCTACGCCTACGAAAAGGGTCTGCCGGTCACGCGTACCGACGCGTTGGGCAACGTCACGGCGATGCAGTTTAACGACGCCGGACAGGTCACGGCGCGCACGGACTGTTCGGGCCATACGACCACCTACCGTTACGACGGCGAAGGCCGCTTGACATCCGCCCGCGATCCGCTGGGCAACGAAACCTTGCAGCACTGGGACGCGGCACGTAACCGCTTGGGCGGTATCAAGCCCGCAGGCCTGGGTGGCTGGAATGTGACCTACGATGGCGCGGGTCGCGTGACGGCACAGACCGATCCGCTCGACCGTATCACGCGCACGCGGTGGGACGCCTATGACCAGCGTATCGCCGTGACCGATCCGGCTGGCGGCGCGCAGGGCTACCGCTACGACGCCATCGGGCGACTGACGGCCCTCACAAACGCGAACGGCGAATCAACCCGCTTTGAATACGACAGCCGCGACCGGTTGATCGCGCAGACCGGTTTCGATGGCCGTCGGCAGACGTACCGCTACAGCGCGGCGGGCGAGGTCATCGCGCGTACCGATCACGGCATGGACGGGCAGATTACGACCGATATTGCCTATGACGTGCTGGGCCGCCCGGTCGAGCGGCATTCAAGCGACGGCACGCACGCGAGCTACCGCTACGACGCGCGCGGTCTGCTCACGCAGGCGCAGGCCACTACGCCGGGTGGGCGAGGTGAAACGGCGAGCCAGGTCACGTTCGAATACGACGCAGCGGGGC
>NZ_JAAGPN010000474.1:0-3151 GCF_017104805.1 Paraburkholderia sp. Ac-20347
TTGGCCGCGCGTGCGCCGCCGGGCGCAACGTAAGCGGCGACCGGCACGGGCGAGGCAAGGATCGCCTTGATGATCTGGCGCATCGAGGTGTCGAGGCCGCCGGGCGTGTCGAGTTGCAGGATCGCGAGCGGGGCGCGCTGGCGCGCGGCGCGTTCGAGCGTGCGCACGATGAAATCGGCGCTCGCGGGCCCGATCGCGCCATTCACCACGATCACGACGACGGCCGGTTGCGCGCGCGCGGGCGTTTGCGCGAAGGCGGCGGCGCATAGCGTCATCAGCGCGCACAGCAGCGCGAGAAACGAGGGTACGAGTGGAAATAGCGGCGATGCGCAGCGCCCGCTCCGTCGCGCAGGCGGACGATGCTGGTGAAACGCGCGAGACCGCCACGCGATAGGCGCGACGGCCTGCGCTGGGCGATGAACACGCATCGGCTCGGCCGGACAGCGCGGATCGCGCGCCGCCGGCTCGCAGGAAGGGCTGGGCCCAATTCATCAAGCTTACGCCTTTGGCGCGTGGCGTGGGGGCGGATCGAATTGTTTCGACATCCTGATTGAATGGTGATCCGTTTCATCCGATGAATTGCGTCTGGCCAGCGCGCCGTTCGTCCCGCAGCGTGATTGAGATATCAGACCTGATGATGACTGAAATACGAAATCGGAATTGGATTTATTTCAGCGCAACGCCGATCATGACGTCCATGCAGCGCGAACGACTTCCCGTCCGCGCGTTTTCATCCCGCATCGAATGGAGCACACACCATGGCCGAACGTATGAACGCCATCATCTGGCCCGAAGGTTATCTGCCGGGCACCACCGAAAACTTCGCCTCGAATGAAATGATCGTCGCCGGCATTTCGGCGGCCGACGTCTGGCCGCTGCTCGCCGTTGCGCCGCGCTGGCCCGAGTATTACGCGAACTCGTCGGATATTCGTTTCTACGACGGCAAAGGTCCGGAACTCGACACCGGCGTGCGCTTTTTCTTCCGCACGTTTGGCTTTCCGGTCGAGGGCGAGGTAACGGAATATGTGCCGCCCGCGAACGGCGAACCGGGCCGCGTGGCGTGGCACGGCTGGGCGGGCGAGGGCGATACGCGTCTCGACGTGCATCACGCGTGGCTCGTCGAGGATCTCTCGGGCGGCCGCGTGCGCATCCTCACGCAGGAGACGCAGAAGGGCAAGCCCGCCGTCGAGCTGGCGAACGCGCGTCCCAATCCGATGATCAACGGTCACCAGGAATGGCTCGACGGTCTCGTGAGCGCCGCGCGCAAGGCGAAGCAAGGCTGAGCACGTCCGCGCTGCCGCGCGGAAATTTCGCCTACTGTTGAACGCGAGTTGAACCCGATGCCGCGCCGCGCCCATTCAGGGCGCGGCGCGATTTCCTTTTCCGGAGGCGCCGTATGTCTGCATTGTTCACCCCGTTCAAACTGAAGGACGTGACGTTACGCAACCGCATTTCGGTGCCGCCGATGTGCCAGTACAGCGCGATCGACGGCGTCACCAACGACTGGCACTGGACGCACTATCCGACGCTCGCGCGCGGCGGCGCGGGACTCGTGATCGTCGAAGCCACGGCGGTGTCGCCGGAAGGCCGCATCACGCCCGCCTGCACGGGCCTGTGGAACGACGCGCAGGCCGAAGGTCTGGCGCGCATCGCCGCGTCGATCAAGGCGGCGGGCGCGGTGCCCGGCATCCAGATCGCGCATGCGGGCCGCAAGGCGAGCGCGAATCGTCCGTGGGAAGGCGACGACCACATTCCCGCCGACGATCCGCGCGCGTGGCAGCCCATCGCGCCCTCGGCGATTGCGTTCGGCGCGAATCTGCCGCGCGTGCCGCGCGCCATGACGCTCGACGACATCGCGCGCGTGAAGCAGGCCTTCGTCGATGCGGCGCGGCGCGCGCGCGCCGCCGGTTTCGAATGGCTCGAACTGCATTTCGCGCACGGTTATCTCGCGCAAAGTTTCTTTTCGATTCACTCGAACGAGCGCACCGATGCCTACGGCGGCAGTCTCGAAGGGCGCAGCCGATTTCTCGTCGAAACGCTCGCGGCCGTTCGCCAGGTCTGGCCCGAGAATCTGCCGCTGACCGCGCGTTTCGGCGTGATCGAATACGACGGACGCGACGAGGAAACGCTCGCCGAATCGATCGAACTCACGCGCAAGTTACGCAGCGAAGGCCTCGATCTGCTCAACGTGAGCGTGGGTTTTTCGATTCCGGGCGCGAAGATTCCGTGGGGTCCGGCGTTTCTCGCGCCGATCTCCGCGCGTGTGCGCCGCGAGGCGGGCGTGCCGGTGGCGTCGTCGTGGGGCGTGGATATTCCGCGCGTGGCGGAACGCGTGATCGCCGAGGAACAGATGGATCTCGCGATGATCGGCCGCGCGCATCTCGCCGATCCGCACTATCCGTACCGCGCGGCGCAGCACCTGAAGCTCGACCGGCCTTCGTGGGTGCTGCCCGCGCAATACGCGTACTGGCTCGAACGCTATCAGCCCGATCCGCAAGCGCGCGATTGCGGCAATTGAGCCGCGCCGCGCGAATCAGAGCGGGCGCGCGCGCATCGGCTTACTCCACCGCGACGAGCGCCTTGCCCGAGAACGCGCGATGACGCAGGGCGTCGAGATGCTCCGCGAGCGCGTCGAACGGCGCGATGTGCTGCGCTTCGGCCTGCAATGCGCCGGACGCGATGGCCGCGAGCATCGACTCGCCCGCCTGCGTGAGACGTTGCCAGGCGGCGTCGTCGCCATAGACGTGCAGCGCGCCGAGCGCGACTTCGTGCACCGACAGCGTGCGCCCGAACGGCGGACACGGCGCCGTGTCGAGCCGTCCCTGAATGCAGACCAGATGGCCGTTCGCTTCGAGCACCGGTGAGATGCGCGCGGCGTGCGGCGCGTCCACGCTGTCGATCGCCGCGTAGAAGCGGCCCGCGTTGTCGTCGGCCCATGTGTTGCCGTCGGCGAGCGGCCCCGGCACGCAGGCGTGCGCGCCCAGTCCCGCGAGGCGTTCGGCGTGACGCGGATGGCACATCGCCGTCACCTCGAAGCCACGCTGCGCTGCAAGCTGCACGAGATACTGGCCGACCGCGCCGCCCGCGCCGGAAATCAGCACGCGTGCGCCCGCGCGCAGCGGCAACTTCTCGATCGCCAGCCACGCGGTGA
>NZ_JAAGPN010000475.1:0-3072 GCF_017104805.1 Paraburkholderia sp. Ac-20347
GGTGCGCCGCTGCGCGAACTCGCGCGCGGGCCGGGACGGCTCACGCAGGCGTTCGGCGTCGGCGCGGCGTTCGACGGCGTCGATCTGTGCGGCGGCAAGGGGCTGTGGATCGGTCGCGATCGCGACACGGCGCACACGGCTGCGCCGCTCGCCATCGGTGCGACGACGCGCATCGGCCTGTCGCGCGAGATGCATCTTCCGCTGCGCTTTTACGCAATCGGCAGCCCGTATGTGAGCGGGCCGCGCAAGCTGCTCGAATCCGCGTGACGCGGATTCTGTATGGAATCCGAAAGTTAACTCGAAAGATAGGATTCCACCCTGTTTTCAGCGATTTTTGCGCGGAATGTATTGTTGTCAGGAACGAAACTGTATTTTGGAGAAATAGGTATTTCCCCTGATCTGCCGTCTCAATAAACTGAAATCACTGGTCGGCGAACGCGAGATGTGCCGTTAGACGCCGACCTGAAAACAAGTGATGGAGGTTAGTAACCATGAATACCCGTACTCTCATTCAAGCCGCGGCAATCGCCGCGCTCCTCGCCGCTCCGGCACTCTCGTTCGCTCAAGATCAGACCAATGCGCCCAAGACGCGCGCGGAAGTCCGTCAGGAACTGATCCAGATCGAGCAGGCGGGCTATAACCCGGCCATGTCGAGCGACGCCACTTATCCGCGTGACATTCAGGCTGCCGAAGCGCGCGTCGCGCAGCAGCAGGACGTCGCCCAGACCCAGCAGCCGGTCGCCGACACCAGCTATGGCGGCGCGCCCGCAGGCTCGGCGCAGTCGGGTCAAGCGGCTCATCTTGCGCCGTCGCAGTCGATTTATTTCGGTAACTGAGTCGCGACTGACCTGCGACCGAGCGACAAATGAGCGGCAAGCCGCCGCTCAGGAGCGTCGTTTCGTCGAGCCGTCTGACTGGATAAGCGTCCAGCACCCCAATCCGGCGAGCCGGCGTGGCGCGACAAGCCGCCGCGCCGACTCGCGAGAGATCGCGCATTTTTCATGCGTGGAACCTCCGCCGCCGCAAGGTGGCTTGTGCCCAACCCGAGAAGGATTGGGCTTTTTTTGCTGCGCGTGCTGAAGGGCAGACAGCGGGGCGGACAGCGGTGCGAACGCAGGCGGACGGGATGAAGCGCGACAGGGCGTCAGGTGCCGGGACCGCCGGTGATGTAGTGCTCGAGCTGCTCGATCGTGAACTTCTGCTCGGCGATGATCTCCTTCACGAGGTCGCCGATCGACACCATGCCCACGAGCTTGCCGTCCGCCATCACGGGCAGGTGGCGCATGCGTCGCTGTGTCATCAGCGCCATGCAGTCGTAGGTGGTCTGATCGAGTTCCACGAATCGCACGTGCGGGCTCATGATGTCGCGCACGGCCGTAGTCTTCGACGAGCGGTCCATCAGCACGATCTTGCGCGCGTAGTCGCGCTCCGTGACGATGCCGACGATATCGGGGCCGTCGGTCACGACCAGCGCGCCGATCTGCTTGTCGGCCATCAGGCGGATGGCGTCGTAGACGGAATCGCCAGCGGAGATCGTGTAGACCACCTGTTCCGGCTTGGATTTGAGTACCTGTGCAACGCTCGTCATAGGGCGACTCCAGTTCGTCCTTCTTGTCTTCGGTCATTGCCTGGTACGGCGCAGGCGAGAGTGATGCGCCGTGCGTGCCTTCGTCGAAAGCCATGAAAGCCATTCCAGTATAGGCGGATGGGCGCGGCGAGGCCGTCGGGGTATGCGCGAAGTGTGCGCCTGCCCGCCGTCCGGCCCGGCGGCGATGCGCGACGGATTGAGGCAGGGCGCAGGTCGTTTTGCGACGCCTTGCGCGCCTCCGTCCGCGCGGACGAGCCGGTGCACGCGCGGATGCGTTGTGCAATCCCGCGCTTCAGCCGGCCGGGGCGGGCGGGGCCATGCGGGGCGGCGCGTCGCAATTGGCGGTACACTCCGGTTCCTAACTCCAGTCCGGCTTCGCGCCGGTTTTTGCCAGACCTCTGTTCCACATCATGCCTACGCTTCACGAGCCGTCCTGCGCGGACGGCGATAACGCCAACGAATGCGTCGTGCTTGACGCGAGCGCTACCCTGCCGACCCGTTACGGCACCTTCGAGTCCTACGTCTATCGGGTAAAGGATGGCGGCGCCGAGCACGTTGCGCTCGTGATGGGCGACGTGGGCAGCGGCGAGCCCGTGCTCGCCCGCCTGCATTCCGAATGTCTGACCGGCGACGTGTTCGGTTCCTACCGCTGCGACTGCGGCGAACAACTCGATCTCGCGCTGCGCTACATCGCGGCGGAAGGCCGCGGCGTGCTGCTGTATCTGCGTGGCCACGAAGGGCGCGGCATCGGGCTGTCGAACAAGATCCGCGCGTATCAACTGCAGCAGCAGGGGCGCGATACGGTCGAAGCCAACCTCGATCTCGGCCTGCCCGACGACGCGCGCGAATACGATTCGGCGGCGGCGATTCTGCGCCTGCTGCAGGTCAAGTCGGTGCGCCTGATGAGCAACAATCCGAACAAGTTCGACACGCTCTCGAAGCACGGTATTCCGACGATCGAACGCGTCGCGCTGGCGATCCCGATGCGCGAGGAAAACGAGCGCTATATCCGCACGAAGCAGGTCAAATTTGGCCATTACTTCGAAGAAAACGAGTAACGCGCGGATTTCAGGAACGGAATATGCTATCCCGCTCGGCATGAGTCGAAACAAAAAGGGGGGAGCATGTCTACCATTCCAATGAAGATGGCGCTGTGCGTGGCCGCCGGCCTCGCGCTCGCGGCGCCCGCAGCCCAGGCGCAGTCCCAGGCCTACACCAGCGAGCCGGTCGACCTCTACGCGGGGCCGTCCGGCGACTATCCCGTCGTGAGCGAAGTCGGGCCGAGCGAGCCGGTCGTGGTGTTCGGCTGCGTGAGCGATTACTCGTGGTGCGATATCGGCGCCGAGGGCGTGCGCGGCTGGGTGTACGGCGCGTATCTCACTTATCCGTATCAGGGCGGCTACGTGCCGCTCGCGGGTTATGGCGCGGCCATCGGGCTGCCGATCGTGAGCTTTTCCATCGGCGCGTACTGGGGCAGTTTCTAT
>NZ_JAAGPN010000476.1:0-2872 GCF_017104805.1 Paraburkholderia sp. Ac-20347
GTGTGCTCTTCCGATCTGCCTCCAGCCGCTCTACGGCACGCCGCGCTCGCCGTATCGCCGCGACGTGAAGGGCGACGAACGCGTCGCGGGCGGCTCGTCCTCGGGCGCGGCGGCGTCGGTCGCCGACGGCATGGCCGCCGTTGCGCTCGGCACCGACACCGGCGGCTCGATCCGCATTCCCGCCGCGTTCTGCGGCCTGACCGGCTTCAAGCCGACCGCCGCGCGCATTCCCCGCACGGGCGGCGTGCCGCTCTCCACCACGCTCGACTCGTTCGGCCCGATCGGCAACAGCGTGGCGTGCTGCGCGCTGGTCGACCGCCTGCTCGCCGGCCTCGCGCCGGTCGTGCCCGGCGCGCGCCGTCTGGAAGGCGTGCGCATCGGCGTGCTGACGAACTACGTGACCGACGGCATCGATCCCGCCGTCGCCGAGAGCCTCGACACGGCGCTCAAGCATCTCGACGCGGCGGGCGCGATCGTCGACGAGGTGCGTTTCGCGCCGTTCGAGCAGTTCGCGGACATCAACCGCATCGGCTTTTCGTCGATGGAAGCGTACGCGTGGCATCGCGATCTGATCGCGCAGCATCGCGACCAGTACGACGCGCGCGTGCTCGCGCGCATCCTGAAGGGCGAGGCGGCGCGCGCCGTCGACTATCTCGATCTGATCGCCGCGCGCGCGGCCGTGATGGAGCAGGCACAGGCCACGCTGTGGTCCCGCTTCGACGCCGTGATCGCGCCGACCGTGCCGATCGCGCCGCCCGCCGTCGCCCCGCTCGCCGCCGACAACGACGTGTTCGCGCAAACCAACGCGCTGGTGCTGCGCAATCCGAGCGCGTTCAATTTCCTCGACGCCTGCGCGCTGTCGCTGCCGATCCATCATCCCGGCGACGCGCCCGTCGGCCTGATGCTCGCCGCCGCGCCTTACGCCGACGACGCGCTGCTGGCCATCGGCCGCGGCGTGGAAGCGGTGCTCGCGCCGCTGCGCTGAGGCTGCGGGCGCGAGTCTGTGGCGGCTTGCGGTGACTTACGGGAACCGCAAGCTTGCCGAAATCGTCGCAGCGATGAAGCGCACAACGTTCCGCGACAAGCCGCTTCCTCGCGCGGCGCAACCTTCGCGCTAGAATCGCGTCACGCCGTCGCCGCCGCGCCCGTCGCGCGCGCTGCGCCACTCACCCGAAGAAAAACGCCACATGAACGACGATAACGCGCTGTTGCGCCGCGAACGCGGCCTGCTGGTCCTGCTGGGTCTGATCTGCCTTGCGCTGCTGGCCGGCGCGCTCTATATGCAGTACGTGAAGCATCAGGACCCGTGTCCGCTGTGCATTCTCACGCGCTACTTCACGCTGCTGATCGCCGTGTTCGCCTTCCTCGGCGCGCGCCTGACGAGCTGGCGCGGCGTGCGCGTGCTCGAAGCGCTCGTCGTGCTGTCGGCGGCAGGCGGCATGGTCGCCTCCGCGCGTCTCGCGTGGGTGCAGGCGTTCCCGAGCTTCAGCTGCGGCTTCGACACGCTGCAGCCGATCGTCGACGCCCTGCCGCCCGCGCACTGGCTGCCTGGCGTCTTCAAGGTGCAAGGTCTGTGCGAAACCACCTACGCGCCGATCCTCGGTCTGACGCTGCCGCTGTGGTCGCTGATCGCGTTCGCCGTGATCTTCCTCGCGGTGCTCGCGAGTCTGTGGAGCAACCGCCGCCGTCAGGTGTCGTGGCCCGGCATCCGTCGCTGATTTCGCGACGCTGATCTGGACTACCTGCCGCGCCGCCCGCCTTGGGCGGCGCGGTCGTTTGCGGCGGTGGTTTCCGCTCGCCGGGCCCGCTCAAAGGGCCGTAACACTCGCTGCCAAATCACCGCAAATTCCCCGCTGCACCGCGCCTGACATGGCCGCCAGCTGATATCCCCCATCATGCGCAGGGAATACTTTTCAGGCGCTGTCAGTGCTAAATTCGCAACTGGATGGCGATCTACGTGCGCGAGGCCGATCAAGGCTCGCCTGGTTTTTGCGTAACGCGCGCCTGATCCGCAATGTCTCCTGGGCTTCACATGACAACGCAAACCATCCGCTCCGTCCGCCGAGGCGCCGTGCATTCAATGCATGCAGCGCCCGCCCATGCAGGCTTCCTGCGTCGCTTCCTGCTTCTTTCCGCTTTCGGCCGCCTGTCCGTGCGCCTTGCGCACGTCCGGATTCGTCATCTCGTCGATATCGGCGCTCCGCGAGCGCTCGACCACCGCGCCGCACGACGCGCAATGACGATGCGTCATCGCGAACCACTTGGGTTCTGGCATGCTCGAACCCTTGAGCGCGCGGCAGCGTCACGCCGCGCGCCGCGCCATGACGATCCACCGGCCGCGCGTCCGACGCGCCGCCACGCCGTTTTGTAGGAGAAGCACCCGATGCAAGCCTGGCTCACCGATCTGCAGCAATTGCTCGCGCATGGCGACGCCGCCGTGCTCGTGACCGTCGCGCGCGTGGAAGGCTCGGCGCCGCGCGAGGCCGGCACGAAGATGATCGTCACGCGCGAGGCCGCGCGGCACACGATCGGAGGCGGCCATCTGGAATGGAAAGCCATCGAGATCGCCCGCCAGGTGCTGCGCGACGGCATGCGCACGCCGCACGCGCGCCGTCTGGAGCGACTCGCGCTCGGGCCGAGCCTCGGCCAGTGCTGCGGCGGCGCGGTCGTGCTGGCGTTCGAGCGGCTCGATGTGGCCGATCTCGGCTGGCTCGCCACGCTGGCGCGCCGGCTCGCCGCGGGCGCATCGACCGTTCGTAGCGTATCATTCCGCTCCTCGCGGAATGGCGACCCGTCCGGCGGATCTACGGGCCCGACGGGCCCGGCATCCAGCGCGGACACCGGCGTCGACGCCGTCCTGCTGTCCGAGCCG
>NZ_JAAGPN010000477.1:0-234 GCF_017104805.1 Paraburkholderia sp. Ac-20347
TTAAAAAAAAAAAAATTCTAAAGGAGCCTTCATTTTTCCCTTCACACCTATGATGATACATCTATCTCTTCTATGCTTCACCATGTTCCTGCCGTTCGTGTATATCTCTTGTAGCTCACTCTTTACTCTCTACGTATCCAATTTTTTAGTTGCTCTTGCCTCCACTGTTTCGAATCTTTGTATCGTTACGTGCTTGATACTGTAGATATACATCGACTATGTTAGTCCTGTGTA
>NZ_JAAGPN010000478.1:0-3152 GCF_017104805.1 Paraburkholderia sp. Ac-20347
CGCGCCGCGATCCCGCCGCCGCCATCGTGGCGCGCGCGGGCGGCCGGCCGATCGACGCGCAGGCCACGGCCAAACCGGGCGACGAGCGCAGGCAGTACGCGTTCCACTCGTTCGGCGCGGTCTTTGCCGAAGTGCACGTGGACGCGGAACTGGGCACGGTGCGTGTGACGCGCATCGTCGGCGCTTATGACGTGGGGCAGGTGCTCAACGAGAAGACCGCGCGCAGCCAGTTGATGGGCGGCATGGTGTGGGGCGTGAGCACGGCGCTGCACGAAGACGGTCTGCTCGACACGCGCACGGGCCGCTTCGCGAACGGGAATTTCGCGCAGTACCACGTGCCGGTGAACGCCGATATCGGCGCGCTGGACGTGTTGTTCGTGGGTCAGCCGGATCTGCGCTTCAATGCGGTCGGCGTGCGCGGCATCGGCGAGATCGGCATTACGGGCGTGCCCGCCGCCATCGCGAACGCCGTGTATCACGCGACGGGCGTGCGCGTGCGCGATTTGCCGATCACGCTCGACAAGCTGATGCTGCCGCAGCACGCGTTCGCGTGAAGCGGCGGCATGGTCGATTCAGCGTCGATTTAGCGCCGATGCACCTCGCGCGTGCGCGGGAAATCCGCGCTTGCCCCGCGCGCCATTGCGCCGCACAATCGGCCCATTCCCTTCTCGCGCGGTACACCCCATGGCCTATGCATCGCTCGCCACCGGCGTACTGCTCGCCGCCGGCACGGGATCGCGCTTCGATCCCCACGGTCTGCGCAACAAGCTGCTCGAGCCGCTGCCCGGCGGCGCGTGCGTCGCACACGAAGCCGCGCACCGTCTGCTGCTCGTCGTGCCCAAGGTGATCGCCGTCGTGCGCCCCGGCGCGGAAACGCTCGCGCACGCGCTCAACGAAGCGGGCTGCGACGTGGTGTTCGCGCCCGACGCCGTGCGCGGCATGGGCGCGAGTCTCGCGGCGGCCATCGAAGCCGATACGGATGGCGACAGCTGGATCGTCGCGCTCGCGGACATGCCGCGCATCGCCGTACCGACCATCGAAGCGGTCGCGCGCGAACTGGACGCGGGCGCGTCGCTCGTCGCGCCGTTCCATGACGGCCGGCGCGGGCATCCGGTGGGATTCGGCCTCGAACATCGCTCGGCGCTGATCGCGCTCGACGGCGACACGGGCGCGCGCGCGTTGCTGAGCACGCAGCCGGTCAAACGGATCGACGTCGACGACCCCGGCATTCTGCGCGACGTGGACACGCCCGCTGATCTGGACGGGCTTTAACGGTCAGGGACGGTTGGCGTCCGTCGCTGCGTCCGTCGTGGTATCGGCAGCGGGGAGCGCGACCGCATCGGACGCCGCGGCATTCGCATCGGCACCGGACTTCTCGGAGACCGCGGGCGGCGTGTGCACCGAGGCGACCTGCTCGGCTTTCGCGTGCGAAGCATGACCAAACAACGTCGGCACGCCAAGCAAACCCAGAACGAACACCACCGCCACTACCGCCGCACCCATACCATCACCTTGCCGATACTGAGGGAGCGCGCATGCGCACCCGTTTTGAGGAAGGCTGAAGTTTACGGCCGGGTAAGATTTTGAAAAATGCCGGCGGCATATAAACAGTGTTGATCTGACGGCAATAATCGACGGTCGAAACGGCCTGTGCTGCGCTCAATATGGCCAGTTTGACGAACAATCGCTCGCCGATCTTCTCGATGCCGCGCCTTCCCGTGCCAATCTCCACGCCCCGAAACCACGCCGGAAAGCACGTCCGAATCTCCACGGCACGCAGCGCCGCGATCGGCTAGGCTATAAACACGCGCTCCGCGTTCCGTCCACCGCCCGGCCCCAGCCGCGCACGAGGTAGCCGCGATGATCTGCTCGCACACGAACCCGCTTCCCGAACCGCTCGCCGACCCGACGCGCGATCCCGACCGCGACCCGCTCACGCCGCCGCCGCCGGGCCATCACGGCGAAGAACCGCAACGCCCCGACGGCCCGCCGAACAAGGACCCGGTTTGAACGGCAGCGCGCGCCGCGCCGCCTCACACTCAACTGTCCGCCTCGGGGCCACTGCGCTCCACGCCAATCGATGAGCGCCCGCCGACACGCACGATCGACCTGATCCGCGCTTTACCCCGTCTTTTGATTCGCCCCCGCTTTTAGCTTTCATCAAGCTTGCACCGTTGCGCCACGCTCCTTAAAATGCAAACGATTCGTATTTGCAGTCAAGTAGCAGGTAATATTCCATGTCCGCCCTTTCAGCCGTTTAGCCGAACCGCCCGACGCCATCGTGACCCATTTTCTGACCTTGCCCGTTCCCGCCCTCCGCCGGACGCGCCGCGCCGCCGCATGAGACCGCTGCTGGTTCGCCTGCATCGCTGGTTCGGCCTCGGCACGGCGGCATTCCTGTTCATCGCCGGGCTGACCGGCGCGGTGATCGCGTGGGACCACGAACTGGACTCCGCGCTCAACCCGTCCTTCTATCACGCTCACACGCCGGGCACGCCGCTGCCGCCGCTCGAACTCGCGAAGCGCTTCGAGGCCGCCGAGCCGCACGCCGAAGTCACCTTCATGCCGCTCTCGATCGAGCCCGGCACCACCTTCATGGCGCGCGTGAGTCCGCGCAACGATCCGAAGACGGGCGCACCGTATCCGCTCGACTACAACCAGATCGCGCTCGATCCCGTCACCGGCGCCGAACAGGGCCGCCGCATGTGGGGCGCGCCGTCGCTCGCGCGCGAGAACCTGATTCCCTTCCTCTACCAGCTTCACTACACGCTGTTCATGCCGACGAAGATGGGCATCGACTTCAGCGTCTGGACGATGGGCGTCGTGGGCATGGTGTGGCTGCTCGACGGCTTCATCGCGATCGTGCTCGCGTTTCCGAATCTCAAGAGCTGGCGCAAGTCGCTCGCGTTCCGCCTCAAGCGCGGCGGCTACGCGCTCACGTTCGATCTGCACCGCTCGGGCGGCGTGTGGCTCTGGGGTCTGCTGATCGTGGTCGCCGTCACGTCGATCTCGATGAATCTCGGCGCCCAGATCGTGCGCCCCGTGGTCTCGGTCTTCTCGACGCTCGCGCCGGACCCGTTCAGCACGCCCTCGCCCGCCGGCGCGCTCACGCCCGCCCAGGCCGACGCCGCGCGCACGCGCATCGTCGCCGA
>NZ_JAAGPN010000479.1:0-237 GCF_017104805.1 Paraburkholderia sp. Ac-20347
TAGTAGTACTAATGGACGAGAGACGTATGAGGATGGCGAGGATGCGGGTAGTACCATGAAGAAGCGTGCACAGAACAACGAGGAACTGGGGAACAAGGAGAGTGTGGATGGGATGAAATAAGTTCGTGAGAGGCTGAGACGGATGGAGCTGAGGAGTAGGTATAGACGAGGAGGAATTCTAGATTGGACTGATGTATGAACGGAAGAGAGGGTGTACGTAAAGATTTTTTTTTTTTT
>NZ_JAAGPN010000480.1:0-2764 GCF_017104805.1 Paraburkholderia sp. Ac-20347
TCGACGCGCCGATCGAACCCGCCGAAGAGGCCGTGATTTCGCACGCGCAGCAGCGTCAGTTGTTCGCGTGGCGGCTCGATCCCGCGAGCCGCGCGTATCACGTCGCGGCGGGCATCCGTCTCGACGGCGCGCTCGATCGCGAGGCCTTGCGCCGGAGTCTCGATCGCCTGTGCGAACGTCACGCGGCGCTGCGCACGCATTTCGTCGAAACCGGCGACGCCGCGCAACTCTACGCGCCGCGCACCGCCGCCGCCGCGTCGCTCGCGTGGGCGCATTTCGAACTGAGCGATTCTGGCGACATCGGAGAACACGAACACGAGCGCGCGCTTCGCGAATGCGCGCAACGCTTCGCCGACGCGCCGTTCGATCTGCTGCGCGGACCGCTGCTGCGCGCGGGACTCGTGCGCATCGGCGACGAACGTCACGTGCTGATGCTCGCGCTGCATCACATCGCGACCGATGGCTGGTCGATGCAGTTGCTGGTCGAGGAACTCGTCGACGGGTATCGTGCCGCGCGCGACGGCGCAACGACGCATGGAGACGCGCAAGCGAAAACACGCATCACCTACGCCGATTACGCCGCGTGGCAGCGCCGCTGGCTCGCGAGCGATGCAGCGGCGCGGCAACTCGCGTACTGGCGTGCAGCACTCGCCGATGACGCACCGCCGCTCGCGCTGCCCTACGACCGCCCAGCAAGCGAAAACGCCGATCCGCGCGCCGCCGCGCGCGTTGCTTTTGCGCTGCCCGCGCCGCTCGCGCAAGCGGTGCGCGCGGCGGCCGCCCGGCATCGCGCGACGCCGTTCGTCGTGCTGCTCGCTGCGTATCACGCGTGGCTCTATCGCGTGACCGGGCAGGGCGCGATCCGCACCGGCGTGCCGGTCGCGAATCGCACGCGGCCCGAGACGCACGACGTGATCGGCTTCTTCGTCAACACGCTCGTGCTGCACAGCGACTGCGAGGCCGTGACGCCGCTCGCGAGTCTGTTCTCGCAAGTGCGCCAGCGCACGCTCGACGCGCAGGCGAACCAGGCGCTGCCGTTCGATGTGCTGGTCGAGCATCTGCGGCCCGCGCGCGACGCGCAGCACGGTCCGCTGTTCGAGACCAGCTTCAACTACCTGAGCGACGATTACCCGGCGCTCGCGCGCTGGCCGGGCGCGCGCGCCGAGCGCTTCGAGATCGCCGAGACGCACGCGAAGGTGCCGCTCGCGCTCGATCTGCGCGAAAGTCGCGACGGCGCGATGCGCGGCTATTTCACCTACGCGAGCGCGCGTTTCGACGCGTGCAGCGTCGAGCGCATGGCCGCGCAGTATCTGCGCGCGGTGGAAGCGTTCGCGCACGCGCTCGGCGATCGCAGCGCCGACATGACCGATACCGCCGCGCCGACGCTGGCCACGCTCGATCTGCTCGATGCCGACGAACGCGCGCGTGTGAACGCCGCAAGCGTCGCGCGTCGCATGCCGCCGGGCGAGCCGATTCATCTGCGCGTTGTGCGGCATGCGTACACGCAACCGGATGCGCCGGCCGTCGTCGATGGCGCGCTGCGCATGAGCTATGCGGAACTGGACGCGCGTGCGGCGCACGTCGCGCAGTGGCTGCTCGCGCGCGATCTTCGGCGCGGCGAACCGGTCGCGATCGTTGCGCATCGCTCGGCGCGCTTCGTCGTGGCGATGCTCGGCGTGCTCAAGGCGGGCGGCGCTTATGTGGCGCTCGACGCGGGCAATCCGCCGCAACGCATCGCGCAGACGCTGCGCGATTGCGGCGCGCGTCTCGTGCTGTGCGAGGACGATTGCTCCGCGCTCGACCTCACGGGCGTGCAGCACGCGCGCATCGACGCGGCGCAAGAAGAGGCACGGCGGGAGCAACAAGATCGCGCGCCCCATGCATTGCCCGCCGTCGATCCGCGCAGCGCCGCCTACGTGATCTACACGTCGGGATCGAGCGGCGCGCCCAAGGGCGTGGTGATCGCGCACGGCGCGCTGACGAACTATGTCGACGCCGTGCTCGCGCGGCTCGATCCGCCGCCGCGCGCGCGCTTCGCGATGGTCTCGACCATCGGCGCCGATCTCGGCCATACGGTGCTGTTCGGCGCGCTCGCCTCGGGCGGCGCGCTGCATCTGATCGATCGCGACACCACGCTCGACGCCGACCGTTTCGCGCAGACGCTGGCGGCCGCGCGCATCGACGTGCTCAAGATCGTGCCGGGCCATCTGCACGCGCTGCTGCAAGCCGAACGCGCCGCCGACGCGCTGCCCGCGCATACGCTCGTGCTCGGCGGCGAGGCGACGTCTTGGGAACTGCTCGACACGATCGCGGCGCTGCGGCCCGGCTGCCGCGTCCACAATCACTATGGCCCGACCGAGACGACGGTCGGCATTCTCACGCAGCCAGCCGCCGAAGCGAGCCGCGCGGCGGCGACCTTGCCGCTGGGCCGTCCGCTCGACAACAGCGAAACCTGGCTGCTCGACGAGCATCTGAATCCGGTCGGCACGGGCGAGACCGGCGAGCTGTATCTGGGCGGCGCGGGCGTGGCGCTCGGCTATCTGCACCAGCCCGCGCTCACCGCCGCGCGCTTCGTGCCGCATCCGTTCGCGGCGGGCGTGCGGCTGTATCGCAGCGGCGACCGTGCGCGGCGTCTCGCCGACGGCAGCCTCGAATATCTCGGCCGTATCGACGATCAGGTGAAGATCCGCGGCTATCGCGTGGAGCCCGGCGAGATCGCGGCGCGCCTGAAGGCGCTCGACGGCGTGCGCGATGCGGCGGTGAT
>NZ_JAAGPN010000481.1:0-2865 GCF_017104805.1 Paraburkholderia sp. Ac-20347
TCGATCTTCATCCTGCTGCAGCGCGAGGATCTGCGCGACCGCCTGATCAGCGTGTTCGGTTCCGACGACCTGCACCGCACGACCACCGCCATCAACGACGCCTCCGAGCGCCTGTCGCGCTACTTCGTCGCGCAGCTGGGCGTGAACGTTTCGGTGGGCGCGGTGCTCGCGATCGGGCTGGCGGGCATCGGCGTGCCGGGCGCGCTGCTGTTCGGCGCGCTCGCGGCGCTGCTGCGCTTCGTGCCGTACATCGGCATCTGGATCGCCGCCGTGCTCGCCACGCTGCTCGCGGCCGCCATTCAGCCGCAATGGACGATGGCGGTGTGGACGCTGATCTTCTTCATCGTCGTCGATGTCGTGGCGGGCCAGTTCGCCGAGCCGATGCTCTACGGCCGCCGCTCCGGACTCTCGCCGCTCGCGGTGGTGGTGGCGGCGATTTTCTGGAGCTGGCTGTGGGGGCCGATCGGTCTCGTGCTCTCGACGCCGCTGACGCTGTGCATCGTCACGCTCGGTCGTTACGTGGATCGTTTGAACTTTTTGACCATCCTGCTCGGCGACCAGCCCGCGCTGACGCCCGCGCAGACCTGCTATCAACGTCTGCTCGCCGACGATCCGCACGAAGCGCTGCTGCAGGCCGACCGGCTGCTCCACGAGATGCCGCTGATCGACTATTACGAGCAGGTCGTGTTCGAGGGCCTGCGCTTCGCGCGCAACGACGTGCTGCGCGGCGTGCTGCCCGCCGAGCAGATCGCGCGCATCAATCAGGCGCTGCTCGATATCGTCGAGGACCTCGAATCCGTGGACGATTCGCGGCATACGCGCAATGGCAACGGCAACGGGCATGGAAGCAACGGCGCGCGCAAACAGGACGCAACCGAGCTGACGCCCGAGCTGCGCGCCGAGATTCCCGACGACGGCCGCGCGCTGCTCTGCGTGCCGGGGCGCGGCGCGTTCGACGACGTGGCGGTGGCGGTCGTCTGCCAGTTGCTCGGGCGCGCGAAGATTCCGAGCACGGCGACCACCTACGAAGAAGTGCGCGCGACGCGCGCGGGCATGGTGGATGCGCAGACGGCAGCGATCTGCGTGGTGTCGCTCGACGCCGCGGAGTCGCCGCCGTACCTTCGCAACCTGGTGCGGCGGCTGCGCGAGCGTGCGCCCGACGCGTCCATCGTCGTCGGTGTGCGCGCCGTGCGCAGGGACGAAGGCATGAGCATCGCCGACGACGCCCGCACGCAACTCGCACCGACGCTGCGCGATCTGGTGGATGCGTGCGGCGTGGCGCTCGCCCAGCGGCAAGGCTGAGCGGCGCACGGATCGACGCGGCGGCGAACTCGACGGCCTGATCGGCGGCAACGATGAATGTGGCGTGTGCGTGACAAATCGTGTGACAAAGATTGTGACAGTCACGCGCGCGTCACACATTCCCCCGATCATATGCGGCCCTGCGCCCCTGGTTGCATTCCCAGAGGTGCCGATCAAGGAGAGGAGAAGTGCTAAGCCCCCACGAGTTTGCCACGCTGATGCTGATCCGCCACGCGCCGGAGCAGATCGATATGAACCGCCACGAACTCGATATTCTGTTCGAGCGTCAGCTCGTCGCGCTCGAACAGCGCGCCGAAGGCATTCGCCGTCTGTCGCTCACGTCCGCCGGCCGTTCGCTGCTCGAAGCGCTCGGCCGCGCCGAACCGCGCGTCATGCCGCACGAAGAGTCCGGCAGCTACGACGCGCATTGACGCGCATGTCCGTATCGATGCATTGAGCACGCGGCGAACTTCGTTCGTCATTCGAAATTTTCCCCGCTGTGTTTCGTCCGCTGTTTTTTCGCTTCGCTTCGCGTTCGATTCTTCCCGCAGCCGCCACCCGAACACGCAAAAAAAAGCGCCGACGGATTTCCCTCGGCGCTGAATACTTCGACTCTGCATGGTCCCTGAATGAACGGGGACAGGGTATGGCACGCGGCGCCGGACCGGCAAGTCGGTCGAGCCGCCGCCGCGCTCCATGAACGGTTTAACGGATGAGCCCGCGATTCGGTGCATCAGGACAAACCCGTCCTCGTGCAGGGAATCGCGGCGCGCCGTATTTATTCTGCAGCGCTGAACGTTCCCCGCTTAGCGGCGGTCGGTCCAGACCGTCTGAACATTGCAGAACTCGTGCATGCCGAAGCTCGACAGCTCGCGTCCGAAACCGCTCTTCTTCACGCCGCCGACCGTCACGCGCGGGTCCGTCGCCACGTCGCCGTTGATGAACACCGCGCCGGTTTCGATCTGCGCGGCCATCGCGTCCGCGCGTTCGAGATCGCGGGTCCAGATCGTGCCGCCCAGACCGAACTCGCTGTCGTTCGCCATCTCGACGGCGTGCTGCGCATCGCGCGCGACGATGATCGAGGCGACCGGCCCGAACAGCTCCTCGCGGAACGACGTCATGCCCGGCTGCACGTCGGCGATCACCGTCGGCTCGTAGTAGTTGCCCGGGCCTTCGACCTTGTGGCCGCCGAGCACGAGGCGCGCGCCTTCGGCGAGCGTGCGCTCGACCTGGCCGTGCAGTTCGTCGCGCAGATCGTAGCGCGCCATCGGGCCGATGAAGTTCGCCTCGTCGCGCGGCGAACCCATGCGCAGCGCCTTCACGGCGGCGACGAAACGCGCCTCGAATTCGGCGGCCACCGGCGCTTCGACGATCAGGCGCTTGGCCGCGAGGCAGACCTGCCCCGTGTTGCCGAAGCGGCCCAGCACGGCGGAGCGCACGGCTTCGTCGAGATCGGCGTCGGCGAGCACGATGAAGGCGTCCGAGCCGCCCAGTTCCAGCACGCACTTCTTGAGCGCCGCGCCCGCGAGCTGGGCGATGGCCGCGCCCGCGCGCACGCTGCCG
>NZ_JAAGPN010000482.1:0-2674 GCF_017104805.1 Paraburkholderia sp. Ac-20347
GGCCGTAGGCCTGGCCCAGTCCCGAACCGAGTCCCGCACCCATGCCCGCGCCCGATGCGCCACCGCCGAGACTCGCCGCCATGCCGCCCGGCTGCGCGAGGTCCGCGTTCGATTCGCGGCGGCTGCGGCGCGAGCGGCGTTCGCCGCCGTCATCGTCGTCGCGCGCGGGGCGGATATTCAGGCCGAGGCCGAGCGAGATGTCGGCCCACACGAAGAAGTCGCGCCAGCGGAAGTCGATGAGCCAGGGCAGGCTCACGAAAAACAGCGCCGTCATGACGAGCGGGGCCGCGACGTGGCCGATCAGCTTGCCGAGCCCGTCGGCGAGCGCGTGACCGAACGCATCGAAACCGACGATGTGCATCAGCGACGCTTCGAGCACGCAACTCGAAACGAACACGCAGAAAAAGCCGAGCCAGAGCCGGATCGTGCCGGGACCGCGCAGTCCCGCGCCGCCGGGCAGCACCGACTTCACGAGACGCCAGATCAGGGGGATGAACCAGACGGCCGACAAGCCGAACCAGCCAGGAACTACCGTGTGCATGCCAGAGATCAGTGATTAAAAAAGGTGCAACGTGTCGAGTGTTCGAGTGTAACCGCAAGGACCCCGCGCGCCGCAACGCGCGTTGTCGCCGCGCCGCAGTGCGTTCGGTCGCGCGTTAGCGGTTTGCGCTTTGCCGCGCGTCTGAGCGCGTGGCGGCGGTTCGCGTCGCAAAAAAGAGCCGCGCCGGACGAGGGCGCGGCGGCAAGGCGTTGCGGATCGTCAGCGGATCCTTACTCGCCTTGCTTCGCGGGTTGCGCACCCGAAGCCGGCGTGGCCGCCGCAGCGGCCGTGCTCGCGAAAGTCAGGCGGTCGCCGTTTTCCAGGACGAGCAGGAGCGCCTGCGGATCGCGCATCTGCACGCCGCTGCGCGCGATGTGCGAGAGCGCGTCGAGATAGGCGCTTTCGATTTCGCCGCCCGCGCCGATGCACGCCATGCGCGTGCCCGCGAGCTGGCCGAACGAGAGCAGGCCGTTCTTGAGCACGTAAGCGCCGGTGTAGCGGTTGCAGCCCGAGAAGCCGCTCGCGCGGCGCTGGCCGGTGGCGGTCGACAGATCGAGCGTGACCGGACGCGCGCCAGGCGCGTTCGCGGCGGCGGTGGTGCCAGCAGCGGTACCGGCAGCGGCGCCCGGCAGCGAGCGCAGCGAACCGTCGGCGTTCTTCCACTCGACGAGCTGCCAGTGCGAGTTGTCGAGCAATTGCGTGGCGGCCGGATTGAACGGATCGGGCGGCGGCGCGGACGTGTCCTGATGCACCGGCAGCTTGCAGGCGGCCAGCAGCAGCGCGGCGGCCGTGGCGGCTGCGAGCGGCGCCGCGCGTGAAACGAGCGACATGAGCGAAGCGCGCGAGGCGCGAGTCTGGCGCGCCGTGGAGCGTCCGGCAAGGCGGTGGCTCGATCGTTTGAGCATCGCGAAATTCCTGGTAAGCGGCGAGAAGGCGTAAGCGTAACGCACCCGCCCCGCACAAGCGAGTGCAAACGGCTGGGCGGCGCGCTATCTAACTGTGTCCAGATGTATCCGCGAACTCGCCAGGCGGCATGCGCGCGCGTGTTAACATCGGCGCTCTCTCGCATTCGTGCATCACCCGTGGCGCGCGCCGGGTCCCGTGCGTACCGCCCACCGTCATTCTCTGGAGACATCATGCAGACCGGCCCCCGCATCGGCACGCCGCTTTCCGCTTCCGCCACCCGCGTCATGCTGCTGGGCGCAGGCGAGCTCGGCAAAGAAGTGATCATCGCGCTGCAACGCCTGGGCGTGGAAGTGATCGCCGTCGACCGCTACGAGAACGCGCCCGGCCACCAGGTCGCGCATCGCTCGCACGTCATCGACATGGCCGATCCCAAGGCGCTGCGCGCGCTGATCGACGCCGAGCGTCCGCATCTGATCGTGCCGGAAATCGAGGCCATCGCCACCGACGCGCTCGCGGCCGTCGAAGCCGAGCGTGTCGCCGAGGTGATCCCGACCGCGCGCGCCGCACAGCTCACCATGAACCGCGAGGGCATCCGCCGTCTCGCCGCCGAGGAGCTCGGCCTCGCGACCTCGCCGTACGCGTTCGCCGACTCGCTCGACGAACTCAAGGCGGGCATCGCCAAGGTCGGTTATCCGTGCGTCGTGAAGCCGGTGATGTCGTCGTCGGGCAAGGGCCAGTCGGTGCTGCGCAGCGACGCCGACGTCGAGGCCGCGTGGCAGCACGCGCTCGCGGGCGGCCGCGTGAATCATGGCCGCGTGATCGTCGAGGGTTTCATCGACTTCGAATATGAGATTACGCAACTGACCGTGCGCGCCACCGATCCGTCGAGCGGCGAGGTGCAGACGTATTTCTGCGATCCGATCGGCCACCGGCAGGTCGACGGCGACTACGTGGAATCGTGGCAGCCGCAGCCGATGAGCCCGAGGGCGCTCGAACGCTCGCGCGAGATCGCGCACAAGGTGACCGAGGCGCTGGGCGGGCGCGGCCTGTTCGGCGTCGAGCTGTTCGTGCGCGGCGACGAGGTGTGGTTCTCGGAAGTGAGCCCGCGTCCGCACGACACGGGGCTCGTCACGCTTGCGTCGCAGCGTTTCTCGGAATTCGAACTCCATGCGCGCGCGATTCTCGGCCTGCCCGTCGATACGACGGCGCGCGGCCCGTCGGCGTCGG
>NZ_JAAGPN010000483.1:0-238 GCF_017104805.1 Paraburkholderia sp. Ac-20347
GAAAAAAAAAAAAAAAATCAAAGAACGAGCATAGTATAGGTAAGATTAGAGAAAAGAAAAAAAGAAGGACAGAAATATGACAGACACACGATGAAGAACAGTGAAGTATATGAAGTATGCAAGAGTGGACTGTACGCACGAATCACAGAGAACATCACACACAAACATTAGCAGTAGAAGATATGAGGGGAGAAGTCACGTTAGCGATTGATCTAGGTACCATCTTGTACGCACCGCA
>NZ_JAAGPN010000484.1:0-2807 GCF_017104805.1 Paraburkholderia sp. Ac-20347
TTCCGCACAGGCCGCCGCCGAGCACGGCGAAATCGGGCACGGCAGAGGACACCGAAGCATCCGGCGAGGCTTCCAGAATCGGGGAGCGAACTGATTGAGGTGAAGATGGTGCGGTCATCGGATCCTTTCCGTACGGCAACAAGCATGCGTACCCAAGGACGAAACCGGCTGGCAAAGCCGGCCGTGCAAACGATGCGCGCGAAAAACAACTTGCGCTGCACGCGTTGCCCGGCGGGAATCTGGACGCCACGCCCGAACCGGAGGAACGGACTCGAAAAAGCGGCGCCAGCAAGACTTTCCGGAAACTTCCCGCGCCGGTATTACCCGGATCGGGTGCGAAGGGTCTCTCTCAGCCTCACGGCGGCATGGCAGGCATACCGGTGAAGCACCCCTGTTTCGTCAGCAGTCATTAGACCACAAAAGGCGCGCGCGCCGCAAACCGCCCGGCGGGCCGGTTTGGACGCTGCCGATGCTGCATTGCGGGCGTTTTCGTGGGGCTTTGTGCGGTTTTTCATGTGTTGCCTTTACGCGCTTTCCTCTGCTTTTTGCGGTGCGCCGCTCAGTGCGTCCGACGGCTTTTTCGTCACCGCGCGCGGGCCGTAACGCCCCCTCAAAATGGGGCGCGCAAGCGGCGCTCTGGCACAATGCCCTGATCCCCGTATGCCGCCCGGCCGCCTGCGGGCGGTGAGAGAATGGGACGCGCGTGGTCGCGTGGCATTAAGACTCACTTAAGCGGCCCGCGACAGAATCGCTAGCAAGTCCGTCCACCGCGTGCCGTACGTGACCCGCGGCGCGTTCGCGAACGACACGGCAGAAGACGGCATACCGGACATACACGGTAGCACCCAGGGCAACACCATCAGGGCACAACATCAGGACGCTCATGACCAACCACACTCCCCGCGCCACGCCGGATCAGAACGAGCATCACAAGATCACGGCCTGGAGCCTCATCAAGCCCTACTGGGTGTCCGAGGAACGCTGGATCGCATGGGGCCTGCTCTTCGCGATCATCGCGATGAATCTCGCCGTTGTGTGGATCAACGTGCGTCTGAACGGCTGGAACGCGGACTTCTACAACGCCCTGCAAACCAAGGACGTCAAACAGTTCCCGCATCTGCTGCTGATCTTCACGGCGCTCGCGTTCGGCTTCATCATCCTCGCGGTGTACGGGCGGTATCTGCGCCAGATGCTCGGCTTCCGCTGGCGCCAGTGGCTCACCACGCACTATCTGAACGACTGGCTCGGACAGGGCGCGTTCTACCGCATCGAGCGCGACCGTCTCGCCGACAACCCCGACCAGCGTATCAGCGACGACCTCCAATCGTTCGCCACCAGCACGCTCTCGCTCACGCTCGATCTGCTCTCGACGGTCGTCACGCTGGTCTCGTTCATCACGATCCTGTGGACGATCGCGGGCGCGCTCACCTTCTCGCTGGGCAGCACGCCCATCACGATTCCGGGCTACATGGTCTGGGCCGCCGCGCTCTACGCCGTGTTCGGTTCGCTCGTGATCCAGAAGGTCGGCCATCCGCTCGTGTCGATCAATTACCAGCAACAAAAGGTGGAAGCGGACTTCCGCTTCGGCCTGATCCGCCTGCGTGAAAACGCCGAGCAGATCGCGCTCTACGACGGCATGCAAACCGAGCGCAGCAATGCGCAGGGCCTCTTCGAGCACATCCGCGAAAACTGGTGGCGCGTGATGAAGTACACGAAGCGCCTCACCTTCGTGCTGAGCTTCTACGGCCAGATCGCCATCATCTTCCCGATCGTCGTGGCCGCGCCGCGTTACTTCGCGGGCGCCTTCACGTTCGGCGTGCTGATGCAGATCTCGCAGGCCTTCGGCACCGTGAGCGACTGCTTCTCGTGGTTCATCAACAGTTACGCGAGCCTCGTCGAATGGCGCGCGACCGTGAATCGTCTGCGCGAATTCTCGCGCGTGGTGCACTCGCCGCGCCTGAAGGAAAGCGTCTCGCCGGCCACCGAGCATGGCGGCATCAATCTGCATTACGTCGACGCGAACCAACTGAGCACCGACCACCTCAAGCTCGCGCTGCCCAACGGCCAGCCGCTTTCGGAAGTGCGCGACATCGCCATCAAGCCGGGTTCGCGCTGGCTCGTGCGCGGCCCGTCGGGCGCGGGCAAGAGCACGCTGATGCGTGCGCTCGCGGGTCTCTGGCCGTTCGGCGAAGGCTCGATCGACGCGCCCGTGGATGCGCGCATGATGTTCATCCCGCAGCAGAGCTATCTGCCGATCGGCACGCTCAAGGCCGCGCTCACCTACCCCTCGCCCGCCACCGACTACAGCGACGAAGACTGCCGCGAAGCGCTGCGCGCGTGCCGTCTCGAAGGCTACGTCGACCGTCTGGAGGAATCGGCGCACTGGACGCGCGTGCTCTCGCCGGGCGAACAGCAGCGTCTCGCGGGCGCGCGCGTGCTGCTGCACAAGCCCGACTATCTGTTCCTCGACGAAGCGACCAGCGCGCTCGATCCGGACAACGAAAGCCGTCTCTACAAGCTCTTCATGGAGCGTCTGCCGAAGGCGGCGATCGTGAGCGTGGCGCATCGCGAATCGCTCGAGGCGTATCACCACGACACGCTCGAAATCGCGCGCTCGCCTGAAGAGCGCGTGGCGGCGTGAGCGTCGAAAGCCGCGCGGAGTCCGGCGAACGCGTCGTCCTGATCACGGGCGCGGGCTCCGGCATCGGCGCGGCGCTCGCGCGCAGGCTCGCCGCGCCAGGCATCGCGCTGATGCTGCACGCACGCGGCGCCAACTCGGCCTCACGCACCCGTCTCGCCGATGTCGC
>NZ_JAAGPN010000485.1:0-2944 GCF_017104805.1 Paraburkholderia sp. Ac-20347
CTGCGTTTCGCGCCCGCGCGCATCGTGCGCGCCGGGCTGGCGGCGACGGCGCTGCTCACGCTCGTCATGGGCCTCACGCACGCGTTCTGGATCTGGGCGATCGTGCGCTTCCTGGGCGGCGCGGTGAGTGCGGCGACTTTCGTGTTCGCGTCGCAATGGGGACTGCGCCGGCTCGCGCAACTGGGCGCGCACGAGTGGGGCGGCGTGATCTTCACGGGACCGGGCGTCGGCATCGCGCTGACGGGGCTTGCCGTGAGCGCGGCGGGCGCGCTCGGCGGCATCGATGCGCGCGTCGGCTGGCTCGGGTTCGGGCTGGTGTGCGTGCTGATCGCGATCTGCGTATGGCCTGTTTTCGGCGATGAAACGCGTGAGGCGGCGACGTCAGCGTCAACGTCAGCGTCTGCGTCTGCATCGACTGCATCCGCCGCTTCGGCGCACGCCGCAACGCCGACCGGCAGCGGCAACACGGCGAACCGCGCCGACGCCGTCTGGCTCGTTCTGCTCTACGGCGTGCCGGGCTTCGGCTACATCATCACGGCGACGTTCTTGCCCGTGATCGCGCGCCACGCGCTGCCGGGCTCCATGTGGCCCGACCTGTTCTGGCCGATGTTCGGCGTCGCGCTGATCGTGGGCGCGCTCTCGGCGGCGCGTCTGCCGCTGCACTGGGACAACCGCCTGATGCTGGCCGTGTCGTACGTGTTGCAGGCGCTCGGGATTGCGCTCGGCATCGTCTGGCCGAACGCCGCGGGCTTCGCTTTCGGCAGCGTGCTGATCGGCTTGCCGTTCACGGCGATCACGCTGTTCGCGATGCGCGAAGCGCGTCTGCTGCGCGGCGAGCACGCGGCCGCGCTGATGGGCTACGCGACGGGCGCCTACGGCATCGGCCAGATCGCCGGACCGCTGGTGGCCGCGCCGCTGGCGGCGTCGAGCGGCTCGTTCACGAGTTCGCTCGCGCTCGCCGCCGCCGCGCTCGTACTCGGCGCGCTGGGGCTCGTTTGGCGCGCGCTGCGCTCGCGCGCCTGAAACGGGTCGAGCGGCACCGTCGGTTTCATCGGGATCGCCACGCACTTTCCCGCATCTCCCGCCATTTCGTGGACGCCGTTTAGTGGAATTCAGCGCCCGTGCACGCCGCCGCTGCGCGCCGTCACGTCCACGCCCGCCGAAGCCTACTCGCACGCCAACGCCGATAGCGCACTAAAATGGCTGCTTCGCGCCGCCTGCGCGCGCCCACCGGGCCGCTCCCGGCGGCGCGGTTGTGTCCCGCGCCTGCTTCCTGCGTCTGTGCCCTGCGAATCCATCGAGCCATGAGCGAATACCAGTTTTGCCCGCGCTGCGCCTCGCGTCTCATCGAGCGCGCCGACGCGGCGCACGAGGGCGGCCGCGTGCGCCGCGCCTGTCCGGACCCCGTCTGCGGCTACACGCATTGGGACAATCCGCTGCCCGTCGTGGCGGCCATCGTCGAATATGAAGGGCGCATTCTGCTGGCGCGCAACGCGGCCTGGCAGGAGGGCATGTTCGCGTTGATCACCGGTTTTCTCGAAAACGGCGAGACGCCCGAAGAGGGCATCGCGCGCGAAGTGCTCGAAGAAACCTCGCTGCACGCCCAGAGCGTCGAGCTGATCGGCGTCTACGAATTCATCCGCAAGAACGAGCTGATCATCGCGTATCACGTGAAGGCGACGGGTACGATCGCGCTGTCGCCGGAACTGCTCGAATACCGTCTGGTCGAGCCCGCGAAGCTGCGGCCCTGGCGCGCGGGCACCGGTCAGGCCCTCGGCGAATGGATGCGCCGTCGCGGCCTGCCGTTCGAATTCGTCGAGCGGCCAGGCCAGTGAGTCCGGCGCGCCGTCATGCCGCCTGTGCCTGTGCAGGCTTTCTCAACATCATGCTCCCGATCCGATGAACCGACCGCTCGCCCGTGACCGTTCCGGCTATCGCCACTTCCTCACCATCACCACGCGCTGGATGGACAACGACGTCTACGGACACGTCAACAACGTCGTCTACTACAGCTATTTCGATACCGTGGTGAACGAGTATCTGATCCGCGCGCAGGCGCTCGACATCGAGCACGGCGAGACGATCGGCCTCGTGGTCGAGACGCAGTGCAATTACTTCGCGCCGCTCGTCTTTCCCGATCGCGTGGAGGCGGGGCTGCGCGTGGCGCGGCTCGGTTCGTCGAGCGTGCGTTACGAGGTCGGCCTGTTTCGCGAGGGCGACGCCACGCCCGCCGCGCAGGGTCATTTCGTGCATGTCTATGTCGATCGCGAGACGCGCCGTCCCGTGAAAGCGCTGCCCGACGCGTTGCGCGCGGCGCTCGCGCCGCTCGTCGTCGAGGATGACGCCGACGCCGGTGCACGAAGCTAGACGCCGCGCACATCGACACGCTGTCGTGCAGGCCTTTCTCATCGATACGCTCAACGGCGCGAGCTACGGCCTGTTGCTGTTCCTGCTCTCCGCCGGACTGACGCTGATCTTCAGCATGCTCGGCGTGCTGAACTTCGCGCACGCGAGCTTCTACATGCTCGGCGCGTATCTGGGCGTGACGCTCGCGGGCTGGTTCGGCTTCGGCTGGGCGCTCGTGCTCGCGCCGCTCGCGGCCGGACTCGCGGGCGCGCTGTTCGAAGTCGCGCTGCTGCGCCGCGCGCGGCCCGGCGGTCCGCTGAATGCGCTGCTGCTGACGTTCGGCGCGGCCTGGGCGATCGGCGAAATCGTCAAGCTCGTCTGGGGTTTGCAACCGCTGGCGGCAACGGTGCCCGCGTGGCTCGACGGTCCGCTGTTCACTTTCGGCGGCGCGGCGTTCTCGCGCTATCGCGGGTTCGCGATGCTGATGTCGGTGGCCATGCTGCTGCTGATTTTCGTCGCGCTGCGCGTGTCGCAGACGGGCCTCGTCGTGCGCGCCGCGCTCACGCACGCGGCCGCCGTCGAAGCGCTCGGCCACGAC
>NZ_JAAGPN010000486.1:0-2670 GCF_017104805.1 Paraburkholderia sp. Ac-20347
TCGACGAGCGAGTAATACATGCGGTCGAGGCCGCCCGCACGCTCCGGAAACCAGTGCATGCCGATCTGTAGCGAATGGATGGAATGTTTCGTCATCGCATGTCCTTGTTATGGCCGTCTGTGCCGTTGAATTGGCGTTGAGTCGTTATTTCAGGGAGTATCCGCGCGCTGCAGCGTCTGGCCGCCGGGCAGCGTCGCCGCCGCCGCGAAGGGCCGTTCGCCGCCGCGCACGGCTTCGTTGGCGTCGCCGGCCAGTTGCCGGTAGAGCGCGATGTACTGTGCCGCCATGCGCGCCCAGCCGAAGCTGCACGCGAGTTCCGCTGCGGCCTCGCCCATCGCGAGGCGGCGCGGCGTGTCGTCGTCGAGTTGCTGGATCGCGTGGGCGAGCGCGGCCGCGTCGTCGGGATCTTCGAGCACGATGCCGCATTCGGGCGTGATGATTTCCGCGCCGCCCGCCGTGCGCGCCGTCACCACCGGCAGCCCCGCCGCCATCGCTTCGAGCAGCGAGAGCGACATGGCTTCGTAGCGCGACGGGAACACGTAGGCGTCGACGCTGCGCATCAGCATCGGCATTTCGCGCACGAGGCCGAGAAAATGCACGCGCGACTCGATGCCGAGCTGGCGCGCCATCTCCGGATACGGGCTGCCCGGCAGATAACCGGCCACCGCGAGATGCACGTGCTCGGGCAACTGCTTGAGCGCTTCGAGCACGGTGCCGAGGTTCTTGCGCGGCGTGCGCAGATCGCCGACGAACAGCAGCATGAATTTGTCGACGGGCAGCGTGAAGTGCGAACGGTCCGCGCTCGCGCCCGAGAAGCCACGCGTATCCACGCCGTTGTAGATCACGTCGAGTCGCTCGACGGGATCGCCGCCGCACGCGCGGATTTCATCGGCGACCTTGCGCGAGACCGCGGCGATCACGCGCGAGCGGCGATACGCCCAGCGTTCGAGCACCGCGTTCACGCGCGTATAGACGAACTGATACGCCGACCACGCGCCGCGCGTGAGGCCGAACGGGTAATACTTGCTGCGCGCCCAGCCGCCGTGCACGAAGTGCGCGGTGTTCACGTCGGCGTGCGCCCACGTGATGAAGCCGTTGACGTGCAGCACGTCGTAATCGCGGCGATGGCGGCGCAGCCACCACGCGCTTTTCAGCGCGAACACCTGCTGGCGCAGCAGGTTGGTCGGCCACAGGCGCGAGGGCTGCACGGGCACCCACTTCACCCGCGGATGCTCGAGCAGTTCGGGCGCGACGTGCCGGGCCACCAGCGTGACCTCGAAGCCCTCGTCGAGCGCCGCGCGCGCGATTTCATGGTTGACGCGCCCCTGGCCGTCGTTATGGCGCACTACGTGCGTGACGATTGCGACTCTCAATCGGAGATCTCCGTAACAGGGGTAACAACGGGAGTGGCGCGCGAGGCCAGCCGGTTCATCCGGGTCCAGTGCCCCGCGCTGAGAATGGAAAACACGCTGGAAAACAGCAGCAGACCGCCCGTGCCGACCAGCGAGTTGGTGAACACCAGCATCGCGAAGATCGAGATCATCAGGCTCATGCACGCGCACACGTAGCGGTCTTCGGAGAGCCGCAGCGCGATGCGCAGCGCGCGCACCATCAGCCAGATCACGCCCGACATGTAGAGCAGCGTGCCGGGCCAGCCAAGCACGAACGGAATGTTCATCACGCCGCTGTCGAAGCTGCCGTACTGGCCGAGCTGGCCGTTGCTGCTCGACAGCTTCGTCGATGCGCCGGTCGAGCCGAAGCCCTCGCCCGATACGTCGGTAAAGGCCTTCTTCGCGAAGTCGGCGTAGAACTGGTTGCGCGCTTCGTAGCTCTGGTCGTCGCTGAGATTGACGAGCGTGTTCAGACGCTGCTGCATGCGGTCCGCGACCGGGCCGAAGGTGAGCAGCGGCACGCACACGCCCGCGAGCACGAACGCGCTCACGATGATGCGGATGCGCACCTTGTTGCTCGACTTCATCAGCTGGATCACCATCGCGATAGCCCAGCCGCCCCACGTCGAACGCACCAGCGACAGCGCGAACGAAAAGAAGCCGAAGGCCGCCGCGACCCAGCGCACGCGATGCTTCGCGGCCATCACGAGCACCATCGCGCCCATCATCGCGAACGCGAACGGACCCGACGAATTCATCGTGCTGAACACGCGCACGCCGAGCGGCACGGGGTCGCCCTGCGAGTTCATGTCCGAGCCGATCATCCACATCGCGTCCCACGGCGGCATGATGAAGAACTGCACGAGACCGTACGCGCCCATCACGAACATGCCGTAGATGAAGGTGTTGATGATGGTGTCGCGCGCTTCGGGATACTGGCGCGTGAGCACCATGATGTGAAAGCCGATCAGCAGCGGATAGACCCAGTTCGCGAGGTCGTAGACGGCCGCTGCGGGGCCGCTCGCGACCACGCCCACCGCGAACCCATAGGCGATGCCGAGCAGCGCCAGCAGCAGCGGCAAACCGCGTCGTTGCGCGAGGATCGGGTAATAGCGGATCAGCGAAATGCCGCTGATCATGGTGACGGCGAGCGGCGCGACCTGAATCAGGCTCGTGGGCGTGAAGCCGCCTTTGCCGTAGTCGGCGAGACGGCGCACTTCGGGGCTCAGGAACCACAGCCACCACATGAAGCCGATGTAGCGCACCGGATTCACGAAAT
>NZ_JAAGPN010000046.1:0-44794 GCF_017104805.1 Paraburkholderia sp. Ac-20347
CATGCCTTCGGCGCGCGCGAGGCTGGACACGGTGGCGGCGCCGTCGCGTTCGAGCCGCAGCAGCACGGCGATCTGCGACGGCGTGAAATCACCCGCGCTGCCCTGCTCGCGCATGCGCCGCCGCAGCTTGCCGACCAGCGCGCGCAGATCGCCGGCCAGCGCGCCGGCCAGTTCGGAAACCGGTTCGTCATGTGAGGAAGTCATGCACGCATTCTAGAAGATATGAAGCCAAACTACAAAGTTAAACTTCATATCTCGTCGATGCCCGACGACCTCCGGTTTGTGTGTAAGAAAATCGTAAAGTGAACGTGCAGCTTCGGCGCCCAAACGAAAAATGGCTTTCCTCACCCACGGAAAGCCACTTTTCCGGCGAATGCCGAAGCACTCACATCACGTATCGGATTTCAGTTTTCCGCCGACCGCCCACGCGTCCTTTTCGATTTCGTTAAAGACGATTTCGACGACCTCGGGCGGACACGCCAAGGTTTCCACGAACACACGCGTAATGCCGCTTGCGAGTTCGCGCTTTTGTTCGAGCGTCTTGCCCGGATGCATTTCAATTCGAAGGATAGGCATAATGACTCCGTTTTTTACCGCGTTCCATCGACGCGGACGCAGTCATTATCGGGAAGCGCGAGGCATGGATAAACGGGCTACGGGTTGGGATACTCCAAACCACGCAGTTTGGAATGCGGCATTGAATACGGCAGCAAGTGCGATATCAATTGCACGATCAAACGGGGATGCGCATGGCGGATAAATTAGCGGGAATGCAAATGTTCGTCCGCGTCGTCGAATCCGGAAGTTTTGCCGCGGCGGCCGCACTGAGCAACGTCACCGCGACGATGGCCGCGAGACACGTGCGCGAAATCGAGGAACGGCTCGGCGCGCGATTGCTGCATCGGACCACGCGTCAACACAAGCTCACGGAAATCGGCACGCTCTATTACGAGCGATGCAAACGCGCGCTGCACGAATTCGAACAGGCCGAAGCCAGCGCCGCCGAATTGCGCAGCAACCCGCGCGGCCGACTGAAGATCGTCGCGCCAGTCAGCTTCGGCAGCGAAAAACTCGCGCCGGTGCTCGCCGATTATCTCGAACAGCATCCCGAAGTCAGCGTCGATCTCACGCTCGACAATGCACCGGTCGATCTGATGCGCGAGGGCTATCACCTCGCGATTCATATCGGCGAACTCGACAGCGCGGATCTCGTCGCGCATCCGCTGCACGCGTATCGACGCGTGCTCGCCGCCGCGCCCTCCTATCTCGAACGCCACGGCCAGCCGGAATCGCCCGCGCAATTGCGCGATCACGCCTGTCTCGGCCTGGCGTACTGGAAAAAGAAGGAGTTTTTCTGGGCGCTCGTCGGGCCGGATCAGCAGATCTGCCATGTGCCCGTGGAAGGACGCTTCACCGCCAACGACGGCCGCGCATTGCGCGCCGCGGCCCTGCGCGGCACGGGCATCGTGCTTCAACCGGACCTGCTGCTGGAAGCCGATCTGGCCGAAGGCCGTCTCGTGCCGGTGCTGCCCGAATGGAGCCACGTGCATACGCCGATGCATCTCGTTCATTCGCGCGAATTGCGGCCTACGGCCATGCTACGGAGTGCGATCGATTTTCTCGTCAAGCGTTTAGCGGCGTAATGGCCACATGCACGCGCAGCGTTCACGATTACGCTTCGTGAACGCTATGCGGTGCAGCGAATGGCTTAGCGCTGCGGAACGCCGTCGCGCCATTCGCCCCAATGCTTGACGATATCCTGCACCAGCGGATTGCCGGTGAGATACAGATTATCGATAGCGATCGTAAAGCCGCCCTGTGCCGCGTAATTCAGCAGATTATCGGCGCTCGTCTGACCCGCATAGGGCCGATCGAAATCCGAACCGGCGCGCAGCACCGCCACGCGATTGAGATCGACACGATGCGTCGCCGCCGCGCGTTTGAGCGCTTCGTAGGTGGCGTTGTCTTCCTGCTGTGTCGTGCAATAAGTGCCCTTGCCGTCGGTGAGAATCTTTGTCCACTGCCGCGCGCGCTCGCCGATGTCGGTGCCCGACCACCAGGTATCGCCCGCGAGCGTATCGCACTGGATCACGGCCGGCGGACGATTCGCCGGCGCATAACTGTATTTCGCGCGCGCCGCCTGCGCCTGCGCGTTATCGCTGAGCGTGACGTTGCGCGACAGCGCGAAGGCCGCATTCGTGAGCGCCGGATTGAGCTGAAACACTTCGGTGCGGTAATCGAGCGGCGGCTTCTGCGTGGGGTCGGTCGTGTTGATGCCGAGATAACCGGTATTCCAGCCCGCCGGAATTTCACGTCCGTCGATTTCCCACTGAATGCCGAAATCGACGAGCCAGTTCGCCCACGCGGCGGAACCCACCGTGCCCTGCTGCGGATCGATGCCCGCGATGCCCGCCACCATGAAATACGTGTGACGCAAATCGAAACGCGGCGAGAACGTCAGCGCCATGATCGACGCGGCGGCATTCGTGTGACCCATGCCCGTCGTCATCACGCAGACATCCTGGCGATTGCAATGCACCGCCGGATAATCAGGCGACAGACCCGCCACTGTGATGTCCTGCCACGGACCGAGATGATCGAGCCACACCTGGCCTTCGGGGCCGAACATGGAGATGATCATCACCTTGACCGGACGGCCGTGCGAACCGCCGTCGTCCTGCGCGAAATTCTCGTCGGCCTGCGCGATGGCCGGTGCAGCGAGTGCGCCCGCCACGAGCCACGATGAAAGCACTGCATAAAAAGCACGATTAAGCATAGGAGGCCCCACCTGTCAGGTAAGAACTGCGGTTGCGAAACGTGAATCGCGTGCCGTTTTTGTCGATTTATGGCTTGTTTTACTGGCGTGCAGCGTGGGACCTGAAGTGAAATCCGAGAAAGCCATTCAGGCGACGCCCAGTATAAGCCGATAAATAATTCTGTTGGCAAGGGGTCAGGAATTTGAAGGTGAAGCGTGTAAGTGTCCGCAATCGTTGCGCATAGCCTCGACTCGACCTCGATGCGTAAATCGCCGACAATCGAACAATCAAAGTGGGCCGTCTCATCACGGCGGATTCGTTTAAAGCCCACGCTCCCATTTCCGCGAGCCCTCATGCAAATCGAATCGCCGCCCGACTCCGCTTATCCCGGCATTTCGCTACGGCAACTCGAACGCGCCGACATCGAGGCCTGGTACGCGTATCTGTCGCTACCGCATGTGGTCGAGCACACGAGCTGGAATCTGCACTCGCCAGCCGACCTTCTGCCGATGTTCGACGCTTTCGAATCGACCGCGACGCAATCGGTGCGACGCCTCGCGATGGTCAGCGACGACGACGCAAAACTGATCGGCACGATCGGCTTCCACACGATTTCCGACGTGAATCACACCGCCGAAATCGCCTATGACCTGGCTCCGACACATTGGGGCAAAGGCATCGCGAGCGCGGTCTGCGAGGCGGTCACGACCTGGTCGTTCGACGCGTACGGCTTTGTCCGCGTCCAGGGCACGGTGTTGAGCAGCAATGCGCGCTCGGCGCGCGTGCTGCAACGCGCCCGGTTCCGCCAGGAAGGCCTGCTGCGCAGCTATCGCATGGTTCGCGGCACGCCGGGCGACTTCATGCTCTACGCGCGGCTCGCCACCGACTAGCCCGCATTATTCCGGCCACGCCAACAATGGCGCGGACCAGCCACGATTCGCGCACCAATCGGCCCGACGCAACGGCGCACGCGCCCGCGCGTTCGCCGCCCGCCATGCTCCGGCGCCGATTCTGGTAATGTCACGCACATGCAAACGATCCTCTCCCTCGAGAATCTCTCGAAAGTCTATGCAACGGGATTCCGCGCGCTCTCGAACATCAATCTGGATATCGATCGCGGCGAAATCTTCGCGCTGCTCGGGCCTAACGGCGCGGGCAAAACGACGCTCATCAGCATCGTCTGTGGCATCGTCAATCCGAGCGAAGGCCGCGTGCGCGTCGCCGGTCACGATATCGTCACGGACTATCGCGCCGCGCGTTCGCTGATCGGCCTCGTGCCGCAAGAACTCACGACCGACGCCTTCGAAACCGTCTGGGCCACCGTGTCATTCAGCCGCGGGCTGTTCGGCAAGCCGCCCAATCCCGCTTACGTCGAGCGCGTGCTGCGCGATCTTTCGCTCTGGGAAAAACGCAACAACAAGATCCTCACGCTGTCGGGCGGCATGAAACGCCGCGTGCTGATCGCGAAGGCGCTGGCGCACGAGCCGCAGATCCTGTTTCTCGACGAACCGACCGCCGGCGTGGACGTCGAACTGCGCCGCGACATGTGGGAACTCGTACGCGGCCTCAAGGCCAACGGCGTGACGATCATCCTCACGACGCACTACATCGAAGAAGCCGAGGAAATGGCCGACCGCATTGGCGTGATCAATGCGGGCGAAATCATGCTGGTCGAGCGTAAGGACGTGCTCATGCGCAAGCTCGGCCGCAAGCAGTTGACGCTGCAACTCGATACGCCGCTCGCCGCCATTCCGCCCGCGCTCGCCGCGTGGCGTCTGGAACTGGGCAACGACGGCGCCGAGCTCACCTACACCTACGACGCCGAAAACGAGCGTAACGACATCATCGCGCTGCTCAAGAGCCTGGGCGATGCCGGCATCGGCTTTACCGATCTGAAAACAAGCCAGAGTTCACTGGAAGATATCTTCGTGAGTCTCGTCGGCAAGGACGCGGCGGCTGCCGCGCGCAGCACGGCCGCTACGTCTGCCACGTCCGCTACGTCTGCCGAAAGCGGCCAGGACCAGGAGACCTCACGATGAACCTCTACGCCATCCGCGCGATCTACCGTTTCGAAATGGCGCGCACGCGACGCACGCTGATGCAAAGCATCGTCGCGCCGGTCATTTCGACGTCGCTCTATTTCATTGTGTTCGGTTCCGCGATCGGCTCGCGCATCAAGGAAGTCAATGGCGTGAGCTATGGCGCGTTCATCGTGCCGGGCCTCATCATGCTTTCGCTGCTGTCGCAAAGCATTTCGAATGCGTCGTTCGGCATTTACTTTCCGCGCTTTACCGGCACGATTTACGAATTGCTCTCGGCGCCCGTATCGTATTTCGAAATCGTCATCGCTTATGTGGGCGCGGCGGCGACCAAATCGATTCTGCTCGGGCTGATCATTCTCGCCACTGCCGCGTTGTTCGTGCCGCTGCAGATCCAGCATCCGTTCTGGATGATGCTGTTTTTGCTGCTCACGGCGGTCACGTTCAGTCTGCTCGGTTTTATCATCGGCATCTGGGCGGACAATTTCGAAAAGCTGCAGATCGTACCGCTGCTGATCATCACGCCGTTGACGTTTCTCGGCGGCAGTTTCTATTCGGTCGATATGCTGCCGCAGGCGTGGCGCGTCATCACGCTGTTCAATCCGATCGTCTATCTGATTAGCGGCTTTCGCTGGAGTTTTTACGGACTCGCCGATGTGGCGGTCGGCGTCAGTCTCGGCATGACCGCCGCCTTTCTCGCGCTGTTCCTCGCGATTACCGCGTGGATCTTCAAGACCGGTTATCGCCTGAAAAACTAGGCGTCGCCCGCAAAGTCGCGAAGTCAAAAACGCCAGCCGCTCGCGCGTGCTGGCGTTTTTTTATGCCTGCGTTCTGAACGTCTCGACCGCATCGCACAACTTGCGCGCTTCGTCGCGCAGACAAGCGGCGGCGGCCGCGGCCTGTTCGACCAGCGCGGCATTCTGCTGCGTGCCCTGATCCATTTGCGTGACGGCCTGATTGATCTGATCGATGCCGCGGCTTTGTTCGTGCGAAGCCGACGCGATCTCGCCAATCAGCGTCGCCACGCGTTCGATCGACGCATGCGCGCGCTGCATTGCGTCGCCCGCAACCGCCACCGATGCGTTGCCTTGCTGCACATTCGACGCGGACAATTCGATCACGCCGCGCACATCCTTCGCCGCCGCCGACGAACGCTGCGCGAGCGAACGCACCTCGGACGCGACGACAGCAAATCCGCGTCCCTGTTCACCCGCGCGCGCCGCCTCGACCGCCGCGTTGAGCGCGAGAATATTGGTTTGAAACGCGATGGCTTCGATCATGCCGATGATTTCGCCAATCCGCAGTCCGCTATCGTCGATACGCGACATGGCGTCGACCACGCTCGACACCGCCGCGCTGCATTCGCGCGCGATCTGCTGCGCCTGCGAAGCGAATTCGCTGGCCGTTTCGGCGTTGCCCGAGTTCTGGCGCACGGCCGAAGTCAGTTCGTCCATGCTCGCGGCCGTCTGTTCGAGCGCGGCGGCCTGCGCTTCGGTGCGCGCGGAAAGATCGGCGTTGCCGGTGGCGATTTCGTTGGTGGCCCCGGCAATCGAACCCGCCGACAGCTTCACGGCGTCGATGGCGAGACGCAGGCGTTGCTGCATCGCGTGAACGGACGCCATCAGGCTATGCGCCTGATCGGGCCGCACATCGAGCCGCATCGTGAGGTCGCCTTGCGCAATGCGTTCGCACACACCCGCGACGAATTGCGGATCGCCGCCGAGCTGGCCATTCACGCGGCGAATGATCAGACCAAACACCAGCGTGACCGCGAGGCCCACGGCACAAACAATGGCCACGCCATACGCGAGATGCAGATAAAACTCGCGGTCGATATCGTCGACATACGCGCCGGTATAGACGTGCCAATCCCACGCTTCGACATATTGGCCATAGGCGATTTTGGGCTGCGTACGCGTTTCGCCCGGCTTCGGAAAACGATAGGTCGTCGTGTGCGTGCCGTCACGATCGTGCTGAATGATTTCAGCGGTGAAATGCTTGCCCGTTTCGTCGACGAGATCGTTGATCTTGTTTTCGAATTCCGGCTTGACCGGATTCAGCAATTGCAGCATCGACGAATCCACCACGAGCAAATAACCGCTCGTGCCGTAACGGATAAAACGCAATTGCGCGAGCGCGCGGCTTTGCGCCTCGGCGACGGGCATCTTGCCCTCGCGCGCCGCCTTTTCATAACCCTGAACGATGCTGACTGCCGATTGCACCTGCTCGCGCAGCGAGGCCACGCGGTCGTCCATCATCAGATTTCGGGTCGCGATCGAATTGATGACGGAAAGCGTGAGCAGACTGAACCACACCACGGCAACGGTGCTCCATAACGTCGCCTTGAAGCTGAGATTGCGCATGTTCCTCGATGTCTCCCATTATTTATCGTGTGGAGCCATTCAGATTTCGACTCCATGCCGGGGATATCGACCGATGCATTCAGCACTGAAGGGAACGCGGCTCGCGTCGCGCCCGCCATCACGGCGACTCCGCAACACGTCACGCCGCGAATGCCTTGATGGGCCGAAGCGCCAGCCTGCCCGCGCCGTCACCGCCCGATAAACAACTCGCAACGCAACACGCGCCAATCAGATGGGCCGCTTCTCCGCCGCCTCTCCACCACTTTTCGCTGCCGTTATCGACATAAGTTTTCACTTATTAAAGTTGACGGTCGATGTATATCGATCTTTCGTATCGCAAACTGCATACTTTTCTCCACGGAAGGACGCAGCCGTCCACGTGTCCAGCACAACCCGCCATTCTGGAGAAACGAACATGAGCGAACCGACTCTCACCGCCGCCAACGTCACCGACCTGCGCTCGGCCATCGAACTGCTCAAGCAGCACGAAGGCGAATACGTCGAAACGAACGAACCTGTCGACCCCGAAGCCGAACTGTCCGGCGTCTATCGCTACGTCGGCGCGGGCGGCACGACCGCGCGTCCGACCAAACGCGGCGGCCCCGCGATGGTGTTCAACAACGTCAAGGGCTTTCCGGCGTTTCGCGTCGCCATCGGCATGCTGGGTTCGCGCAAGCGGGTTGCGCGACTGCTCGGCGCGGAACCGGAAAAACTCGGCTTTCTGCTGAAGGATTCCGTGCAGCATCCGATCGAACCTGTGCTCGCCGAACCGGGCCGTGCGTTCTGCCAGGAAATCGTGCATCGCGCCGACGAACCCGGTTTTGATCTGCGCACGCTGCTCCCCGCGCCGACCAACACGCCCGAAGACGCCGGTCCCTATCTGACGATGGGCCTGTGCTACGCGGCCGATCCGGAAACCGGCGAGCACGACGTGACGATTCACCGTCTGTGCGTGCAGAGCAAGGACGAGCTGACGATGTGGCTCACGCCGGGCCGCCATATCGACGCCTTCCGCATGAAGGCCGAAGCCGCGGGCAAGCCGCTGCCGATTTCGGTGAGCATCGGCGTCGATCCGGCGATTTACGTGGCCGCATGTTTCGAGCCGCCGACCACGCCGCTCGGCTACGACGAACTGAAGATTGCCGGCGCGCTGCGCGGCCGTCCGGTCGAACTCTCGCAGTGTCTGACGATCAATGCGCGCGCCATTGCGCACGCCGAGATCGTTATCGAAGGCGAACTGCTGCCGAACGTGCGCCAGCGTGAAGACCAGAACACCGACACCGGCAAGGCCATGCCCGAATTCCCCGGCTACACCGGTGAAGCGAAGGACGAGCTGCCGGTCATCAAGGTCAAGGCCGTCACGCACCGCCTCAACCCGATTCTGCAGACCACGATGGGCCCCGGCGAAGAGCACGTAAACATGGCGGGCATTCCGACCGAGGCGAGCATTCTGCAGATGGTCGAGCGCGCGATGCCGGGCAAGCTGCTCAACGTCTACGCGCACAATTCGGGCGGCGGCAAGCTGCTCGCGGTGATGCAATTCAAGAAGTCGGCGGCGGTCGACGAGGGCCGCCAGCGCCAGGCCGCGATTCTCGCGTTCGCGGCGTTCCCCGAACTGAAGCACGTGATGCTCGTCGATGAAGACGTCGATATCTTCGACACCGACGACGTGCTGTGGGCCATGCAGACGCGCTTTCAGGGTGATGTCGACACCATCAACATTCCCGGCGTGCGTTGCCATCCGCTCGATCCGTCGCAGACGCCCGCGTTCAGCCCGAGCATTCCGGAAGTGGGCACGAGCTGCAAGACGATCTTCGACTGCACGGTGCCGTTCAAGCTCAAGCACGAGTTCGAGCGCTCGAAGTTCCTCGAAGTCGATGTGAACCGCTTCCTGCCGGGCTTCAACGGCAACTGAAACGCGCGCCGAAACGCACGCTGAACCCCTCCTGTCGTATCCTGACCGGGCATCGTCCGGTCAGGAGCGGCTGTCCTTCGATCAATCGATCGCATCGAACCGCGGCCGCGCACGTGCAGCCGCCCTCATCGTGACCGGCGCACGACTGAACAAGGTCGATCTCATGCAGACTCCCTCACCCTCAGGCATCGCCGCCCTGCTACGCCAGCCGTTCGTCGCGCTGCGCGCGTTGCTTTCCCTGCTCGCTTCGCCTGCCGCGAAGCGGCGCTTCCCGTTCGCCGTGCGCGCCGGACTGTGCTGCGGCATCCCCGTGATGGCCGGCTGGTTCGCCGGCGACATTCATGCCGGGCTGCTCGCCACCATCGGTTCCTTCACCGCGCTGTACGGCAGCGATCGTCCTTATCGAAACCGGGCCGTGCATCTGGCCGCGATCGCCTTCGCGCTCGCGGCGGTGGTCTCGCTCGGCATCTGCGTCGCGCCGCATGCCGTGCTGGCCGTCGTGGTGGTCGCGCTGATCGCGGCGCTCGCCACGTTCGCGTGCAATTCGCTGCACGTCGGGCCGCCCGGCGCGTACATGTTCGCCCTGGCCTGCGCGAGCGGCACCGGCATGGCCGCCAGCGGCGCGGATCCGATCCGCAGCGGGCTGTACGTGCTGTGCGGCGGCATCGTCTCGTGGCTCGCGCACATGGCCGGTGCGCTGCTTGATCGGCGCGGGCCGGAACGCGCGGCTATCGCCACCGCGGCCGAAGCCGTGGCCGCGTTCGCCGAAAGCCAGGATGCCGCGAAACGCGTCGTGGCCCGCCACCGCGCCGCGCGCGCACTCGACGACGCGTGGACCACGCTCGTCACCTGGCAATCGTTCTCTTCCTCGCAGCCTCCATCGGGCACGCCAGGCGACCCCGTGCTCGACGCATTGCGCCGTCAAGGCCGCCGCCTGCACCGGATCTTCTCCGAGCTGCTGACAGAAACCGGCGCTCAGGACGCCCGTCGCGCCGAATGCCTGCAGCTTGCGCGCGAGGCGCGCCATCTCGGCGAGGAGGCGAGCGACGCGCCGCTGCCCGACGCGCCCTCGGCCGCAGCCCGATTTCCGCTCAGCCGCCGCACGGCGTTCGCGTCGCTGCGCGAGAGCGTCGTGCCCTGGTCCAATCCGCTGCTGCTCGCGGCGCGCGTGGGCGTGGCCACGTTGATCGCGGGCGGGATCGGCGTGGCGCTCGGGCTGGATCGCGCGTACTGGGGCATGGCGGCCGTCGTCGTCGTGCTCAATCAGGCCTATGGCTGGCCGGGCACGTTCCGGCGCGCCTGTTATCGCGTGCTCGGCACGCTCGCCGGTCTGATCCTCGCGTGGGCCGTGCTCGCGGCCCATCCGCAAGGTCTCTGGATCGCGGCGGCCGTGGGTCTGCTGCAATTCGCCATCGAGATCTGGGTCGTGCTGCAGTACGCCGTCGCCGCGATCTTCATCACCTCGAATGCGCTGACGATCGCGGCCGGCGGCCAGGGCTTTCCGGCCATCACGCATCTGTTCAGCGCGCGGGCGCTCGATACGGCCATCGGCTGCGCCGTTGCGCTCGCAGTGTTCCACTTCACGGTGCGCCGCTCCGCGCATCGGCAGTTGCGCAGCGAAATGGCCCGCACGCTCGCCGCCGCGCAGCGCGTGCTGCGCTGTCTGTCGCACGGCGCGGTCACCGCGCCTGAAGCGCTCAAAGCGCGACGCGATCTGCAACATCAGACCATTACGCTGCAACAGGTCTTCGAAGCCGATGCGCCCGCGCTGAAGCGCAACGCCCCGCTCTCGCGCACGCTCGGCAGCGCGGCGGCGGCCACGCAGCGGCTCGCTTACCGGCTGCTGAACGCCTGCTGGGAGCAGGAAGCGGCGGGCGAACGCGACGCGCAATCCGTCGCCGACGCGGCCACGCTGTTCGAGGATTACGTGCTCGCGCAGGAGTGGCTCGAAGTGCTCCGGCTCCATCTCGACGGCGATGCGTCGCCGCGCTGGCCGCAACGCCACGCCGTGTTCCTGCACGACGAAATCGACGCGCTGACTCGCACGCTTCGCGAACCACAATGATCGCCCGCGCGGCACGGCCTGGCATGGCACTGACGCCGATGCCGTGCCGCCGCCGCGCACTTCAGAGCGATCCGGCACGCCTCATACATACGTTTTAACTTATTAAATTCGCGCGTTCGAGTGTATCGATCTTCTGCTTGAGAACTCGCATACTTCACTTATCGACGGAAGCCGTCCAGCCGCCACGCAGCGAGACCGGCTCCGCTCATCAACACGCACACTGGAGAGTCACATCATGCAAAAGCCACGAGTCGTAGTCGGAATCAGCGGCGCCACCGGATTCATGTATGGCGTCAAGGTGCTGGAGCTGCTGCGCGAACTGGGCGCGGAATCGCACCTCGTCATGTCGAAGGCCGCCGGTCTCACGCGCGAACACGAAACCACGCTCTCGCGCCAGGACGTGATCGACATGGCCGACGTGTTCTATCCGACCGGCGCGGTCGGCGCGGCGATTTCGAGCGGCTCGTTCCGCACGGCCGGCATGATCGTCGCGCCCTGCTCGATGAACACGCTCGCCTGCATCGCGAACGGCGTGACCGAAAACCTCGTCACGCGCGCCGCCGACGTCACGCTCAAGGAGCGCCGCCGTCTCGTGCTGATGGTGCGCGAAACGCCGCTGCATCTGGGCCAGATCCGCAACATGGCGGCGGTGACGGAATACGGCGCGATCGTGTTTCCGCCCGTGCCCGCGCTCTATGCCGGCCCGCAGACGGTGGACGCGATCATCACGCACAGCGCCGCGCGCGCAGTTGGCCTGCTCGGCTTCGAATCGAAGGCGCAGCCGCGCTGGGGCGAAACCGTCGCGGCGCTCGAAGCCGAACAGGAACTCGCGTGGTAAGCCACACCGCGCCAACGCCGACCTCGCCTGATTTGCCCTCGATCCCGCCGGAGCCCGCACGCATGAACGCTTTGCCGTCCGCCATCGTCGATGTCCTGCGCGCGCATCACGTGCTGTCGCTGTCCGTGTGCAGCCAGGACGTGCCGTGGGCCGCCAACGCCTTTTTCGCCTTCGACGAAGACACCGCGAGCTTCGCCCTGCTCGGCCATCTGGACACGCAGCATGCGCGCATGCTGCTCGCAAATTGCCATGTCGCGGGCACGGTCGCCGGCCAGCCTGCGGCGGTGAACGAGATCGTCGGCGTGCAGTTCTACGGCCTCGCGCGCGTGGTCGAGGATGAAGCCGAGCGTCGCGCGGGTCTCGCGCTCTATCACGCGCGTTTTCCGTTTGCGCAGGGCATGGCGGCGCCGCTCTGGCGCATTCATCTGCTGCGGCTCAAGCTCACCGACAACCGCACGACGTTCGGCAGCAAGACGACGTGGGAACGCCATGCAGGCGACGCCGGCGCAGCCTTCAACTCATCAGCCCAACCCTCAGACCAGCACTCAGGCTGACGCGCCCGAAATGCGCCGCGCCAGCGAGCGCGCGCTTTCGAGCAGCGCCTCGGCGATGGCGTCGCGCTCGGCCGCGAAACGTCCCGTCGGCAGCGTGACGGTGATCGAGTACGGCTTGCCGCCCATTTCGAGCGCGATGGCGAGCGCGGAAATGCCCTCGAACGGCACGTCCTCTTCGATCGCGTAGCCGTCGCGGCGCGCCTGCGCCAGTTCCTCATCCAGCACGGCGCGATCGACGGCGTTCGGCGCGGCGGCGATCTGCGCCTCGCGCGGGCCGTCCGCGAGGATCGCGAGCATCGCCTTGCCCGGCGCGCTCGTGAACATGTCGACTTCGAGCACCTTGGGCAGCACCACGCGCAGCGGCCGCGGCGAACTGAACGCTTCGAGCACCAGCACGCGGCCGTTGGCGAGCGTGGTCAGCACGACCGATTCGTCGAGTTCGGCGAGCAGGCGGTTCATCTCGCTGCGGAACGCCTCGACCGGATCAGCGTCGAGCCCGCGCGCCAGCACGCTCATCGTTGGGCCGAGGCAGAAGCCGCCGCCCGCCGGCGCGGGCGCCACCATGCCCTCGTCCTCCAGCGCGCCGACGATGCGCTGCACCGTCGAGCGCGGCAACTCCACCCGCGTGGCGATCGCGCCGAGGCTCAGGCCGTTGTGTCCCTGCTCGGCCAGCACGCGCAGCACGCCCACGGCGCGCCGGATCACCTGAATGCCCGAGCGCGCGTCGTCGCCGCGCTCCTCCTGGGCCGCTCCTGTCACTTCGTTTTTCTTGACCATGTTCTCACTGAGGTGTCATCGCACCGAATAACCATATTGTGATACATTGCACCGCATTGCGGTTATTCGCATTATCGACGCAAGGCGTGGCAGCGCCAAAGCGTGTTGTTAGAAGGAAATGATTTTGGACAAAAAACCCTTGATTGGGCTCGGCGGCGTCATCGTGGCAGCAATGTCCGCCGAATTCAACGATCAGGTGGGCTCGGCGGCGATGATCGACGTGCGCGGCGCGCTCGGCATCGGCCACGATCCGGGCATCTGGATCGAGAGCCTCTATCTTTCGGGCATGGTGATCGGCATGGCGCTGTCGCCGTGCTGGTCGGCGGCGGTCACGCTCAAGCGCATGGTGCTGTTCGCGATCGCGCTGAACTGCGTGGCGACCGCGCTGCTGCCGCTCGCGCCCAACGAAGCCTGCTTCTACGCGCTGCGCGCCGTCGAAGGCTTCGCGCACGGCCTCACGATCCCTTTGCTGATGACGACGGCGCTCAAGTACCTCACGCCGAACATCCGCCTCTGGGGGCTCGCGTGCTACGCGCTCACCGCGACCTTCTTCCCGAACCTGAGCGCCGCCGTGTCCGCCCTGTGGACCGACGTGGTCGGCTGGCAGTTCGTGTTCTTCGAAGCGATCCCGCTCTGCACGATCGCTGCGCTGTGCGTCTGGTACGGCATGCCGCAGGATCCGCCGCATTACGAACGCCTGCGCCAGTACGACTGGCCCGGCACGCTGCTCGTGATCGTCGGACTCGGCGCGCTGACGACGATGCTCCAGCACGGCAGCCGCCTCGACTGGTTCCAGTCGAAGTTCATTTGCACGCTGGCGCTCATCAGCGCGATTGCGCTGCCGCTGCTGGTCGTCAACGAATGCCGCCAGACCATTCCGCTGTTCCGCCCGCAACTGCTCAAGCGCCGCAACTTCGCCTATGGCGTGTTCACGCTGTTCTGCTTCGTGATCGTGGCGATGTCGAGTTCGACGGTGCCGTCCGAGTATCTCGCCGATGTGCAGGGCTTCCGGCCCATGCAGATCTGGACCGTGATGGCCGAAGTGGCCGCGCTGCAACTGATCTTTCTGCCGCTCGTCGTCCATCTGCTCGATATCGAATGGATCGACGCGCGCTGGATCAACGGCCTCGGCCTGCTGTGCCTGATTACTGCGTGCATCGGTTCGAGCCAGCTCGATTCGACGTGGAGCCGCGAGCAGTTCTATCTGTGGCAGGCGGTTTCCGGTTTCGGCCAGGCCTGCGTGGTGCTCTCGCTGCTGATGATGGCGACCAACGCGCTGGTGCCGCAGGAAGGCCCGTTCGCCTCGTCGCTCGTGAACATGCCGCGCGGATTGAGCGAAGTGATCGGCGCATGCCTGCTCACGCTGATGGCGCGTTTTCGCGGCCAGTTGCACGCCACGCGTCTGCTTGAAAGCGCGGGCACGCATCGCTTTTCGACCCTGCAGGCGAACGGCGGACTCGATCCGCAACATCTGCCGCCGCTGCTCGCCGATGGCGCGCAACGCGGCGCGGACAGCCTCGCGGGCTTCGCGCACGCCATCGACGTGCAGCGCGCCGTGATGGTCGTCAGCGACGACTATCTGCTGCTCGCGGGCGTCGCCACGCTCATTTTCGTCGTGCTGCTGGTGCTGCCCGAACGCACGCATCCGCCGCGCATCGCACTCCTGAAGAAATAACGACGCGTCGATCCAACGCGTCTAACGCTACCGATTTGCCCATGAACGATATGACCCAACCCGCCGCCGCAGCGGCCAAGCCGTCCGCGCCTCAAACGCTGCAAAAAGACATGCACAAGGAAATCCCGCCGAAAAAGAGCCGCGTGCCGCTTGTTATCGGCATCGCCATCGTGGTGCTGTTTGCCGGTGTCGCCGGCTGGAAGATCTACGCGCCGAGCGCCAACGTCTGGACCGACGACGCGCGCATCACCGCGCACTACACGACGATCGCGCCGCGCGTCGCCGGACAGATCGCGAGCGTGAACGTGCAGGACAACCAGACCGTGCACGCGGGCCAGTTGCTCGCGACGCTCGACGATCGCGACTACCGAACCGCCGTCGAGCGCGCGCAATCGCAGCTCGATCGCGACCGCGCGCAGGTCGACGATGCGTCGGCATCGGTCGCGCGTCAGCCCGACGTGATCGCGCAGAACAGCGCGCAGGTCCAGCAGATCGAGGCGCGCCTCGCGCTCGCGCAATCGAACGCCACGCGTTATCGCAACCTCGCCGCGTTCGGCTCGGGCTCGAAGCAGGACACCGAAGCCGCCGACGCCACCTTGCGCGAACAGAGCGCGCAACTGGCGCAGGCGCGCGCGGCCGTGAGCGCGGCGCAGCATCAACTCGATCTGCTCAAGGCGCAGCACGAAGCGGCCATCGCCACCGTGCACGCCGACGAAGCCGCGCTCGCGCAGGCGCAACTGAATCTGAGCTACACGCGCATCGTCGCGCCGATGGACGGCGTGGTGGGCGAGCGCGCCGTCGAGCCCGGCAATTACGTGAGCCCCGGCGCGGCGCTGATGGCGCTCGTGCCCGCGAAGGGCATGTACGTGGAGGCGCAGTATCGCGAGGTCGCGCTCAAGCATATGCAGCCGGGCCAGCACGTGCGTGTGCATGTGGATGCCTACGATATCGACCTGAACGGCGTGGTCGACAGCGTGCCGCCTTCGACGGGCGCCGTGTTCTCGCCAATCGCGCCGGACAACGCCACCGGCAACTTCACGAAGATCGTGCAGCGTCTGCCGGTGAAGATCGTGTTTGCGCCGGACCAGCCGAAGGCGGATCTGCTGCGCCTGGGCATGTCGGTCGAAACCACCGTGCTGACCGATAACGCCGATGTCGTGGGCAAGCTGCGCGATACCTATCATGCAAGCGATGCCAGCAACATCGGCAACGCCAGCGCCGCGAACACCGCACATGCCGCCAGCGACGCGGACGGAGCCGGAGCATGAGCATGGCCTTCGACAAGCTCAAACCTCGCGCGCGGCCGCTTGCGCTCAAGACCGGCGTGATCGGCGCCATTGCCCTGCTGGGCGCGCTCGTCGGCGGCTGCACGGTCGGCCCGCGCTTCGAGCCGCCCAAACCGGACACGCCGCCGCCTTCGGTCTGGCACGTCACGCCCGGCGACGGCACGAGCGACGTGACCACTGGCGCCATCGACGAAACCTGGTGGACGCGCTTCCAGGACCCCGAACTCGACAGCCTCGTGCAGCGCCTCGTCAAGCAGAACCTCGACCTCGCGAGCGCGAGCGAACGCGTGATCGAGGCGCAGGCGGCGCGGCGCGTGACGGCGTCGGCGGGCATGCCGAGCGTGGGCGCGTCGGTGTCGCAGGCGCACGATCGCATCAGCTCGACGGGCACCTCGACGCTCGTCACGCATCCGCCCGGCGCGCCGCTCGAATATGACGACTGGGGCGCGGGCCTCTCCGCGTCGTGGGAACTCGACCTGTTCGGCCGCGTGCGGCGCGCCGTGGAAGCCGCCGACGCGGGCACCGTCGCCGCTGAAGAAGCGCGCCGGGGCGTGGCGCTCGACGCGCTCGCCGAACTCGCCGCCGACTACATGACGCTGCGCGGCGCGCAACAACGCGAAGCCATCGCGCGCCGCAATCTCGACAGCGCCACGCACGCGCTCGAACTGGTCGAAAACCAGTACGAAAACGGCATCGGCAATACGCTCGACGTGGCGCGCGCGAAGGCCACGCGCGACGCGATCGCCGCGCGCGTGCCGGATCTGCAAACCACGGAACAGCAGAGCATCAACGCGATCGGCCTGTTGCTCGCGCAACCGCCGCGCGCGCTGCAGAACGAACTCGCGCCCGTCGCCGCACTGCCGCTGCTGCCGCCGCAGGTGCCGGCGGGCTTGCCTTCGGCGCTGCTGCGTCGCCGTCCGGACATTCGCGAAGCCGAGGCGCGTCTGCATCAGGCGACCGCGGAAACGGGCGTGGCCGTGGCGTCGTTTTATCCCGACGTGAGTCTCACCGGCAGCGTCGGCACCGAAGGGCTGCAATTCGGCAATCTGTTCAGCCTCGCGAGCCGCGCGTTCTCGATCGGGCCGAGCGTCGATATTCCGATCTTCGAAGGCGGACGTCTGCGCGGCACGCTGAAGCTGCGCCGGGCGCAACAACGCGAGGCCGCAATCGCGTATCAGAAGACCGTGCTGCAAGCGTGGCGCGACGTCGATAACGCGATGACCGCGTATGGCAACACGCAACGCCGCCGCAACGAACTCGCGCAGGCCGTCGATCAGGAACGCACCGCGCTCACGGCCGCCACGCAGCGTTATCAGCAAGGCAGTTCGAGCTATCTGCAGGTGGATACCGCGCAGGACGCGCTGCTCGGCGGCGAAGATGCGCTCGCACAGGCCGACATGGCGCTGCGCGAACAGCTCGTGGCGCTGTACAAGGCGCTGGGCGGCGGGTGGTCGGCGGCGGGCTGATTTCCATTGACGCTTCAAGCGCCCCAAGCGTTTTAACCGACACGAAAGACTTCACACACCCAGGTGTGATAGCCGAGGCGCCAGCCTCGTTTTCAGCCCCGGCGACCGGAATTCGCCGGGGCTTTTTTTATCGCTATGTTTTTATTCGATTCAGCTTACACGTAATGAATTGAAAGCATTATTTTCAAAAATAGCTGAATAATCTTTCAATGTCGGGACACATTCCCGAATTCACACGCGTGTCCGACAATATCAGGCTGCTATCGATACGCGCGATGTATTCGCGCCCGTCGCACGCTCTCTTTCTCTCTCTTCGTCACGTCGATCAACAAGAATGAAAGTGCTTCGTCAATTCATGCCGCTGGCGATAGCAGCGGCACTCGCCTTCTCCGCCAGCCATTGCGCATTGGCTCAGGACAACGCCGCAGCATCCGGCGCGGCCGAGACGCAGGACGGTCCCGTCTACGGCCCCGAACTTCAAGGCTTCGACTATCCGTATCCGGTCAAGACCTTCACGTTCACGTCGCAACGGCAGACGCTCAACATGGCGTATATGGACGTGCCGCCCGACGCCGCCAAAGCGAATGGCCGCACCGCCGTCCTGCTGCACGGCAAGAACTATTGCTCGGCCACCTGGGCGCCTACCATCAAGGTGCTCAGCGAAGCGGGCTATCGCGTGATTGCCATCGACCAGATTGGTTTCTGTAAATCGAGCAAGCCCGACAACTATCAATTCACCTTCCAGCAACTCGCGCTCAATACGCACGCGCTGCTGGCATCGCTGGGCGTCGAGCATCCGATCATGATTGGCCATTCGACGGGCGGCATGCTCGCGATCCGCTATGCGCTCACGTGGCCCGAGCAAACGCAGCAACTCGTGCTCGTCGATCCGATCGGTCTCGAAGACTGGCGCGCGAAAGGCGTGCCGCCGGTTTCCGTCGATCAATGGTACGAACGCGAATTGCATACGTCGGCCGCGCGGATTCGCAACTACGAGAAAAACACCTATTTCGCGGGGCAATGGAAAGACGCCTACGAGCCTTCGGTGCAGATGCTTGCCGGCATGTATCGCGGCCCGCAGCGCGCGAGCGTGGCGTGGAATTCGGCGCTGCTTTACGACATGATTCTCACGCAGCCGGTTTATTACGAACTCTCGCATATCCAGCCGCCCACGCTGCTGATGATCGGCGATAAGGACACCACGGCCATCGGCAAGGAATACGCGCCGGCTGCCATCCGGCCGACGCTCGGCAATTACCCCGCGCTCGCGCATCATGCGGCCAGCGTGATTCCGCACGTTCAGCTCGTGGAGTTTCCCGACGCCGGACACGCCCCGCAAATGCAGGTGCCCGACCGCTTCCACGCCGCCCTGTTGCGCGGCCTCGCCGAAGCGAACGCCGCAAACTGATATCGATGAAATGCAGGCGCGGCGCATTGCCGTGCCTGCCTGAAATACGCTTGATTAACGCAATGAAATTCACTGTACTTGCCGCGGCTTCCCTCGCCGCTGTCGCTCTGTTCTCGAATGCCGCTTGCGCGGCGCAGTCCGAAACGCTCGCCGCCGCTCCGGTTTATGCGGTCGTTCACGTCGATATCGAACCGCCGAAAGTGCCCGACGCTCTACCCGCGCTGCGCGCCTTCGAAGCGCAAGCCAAACAGGACCCGGCTGTCGCGAGCATCGAAATCCTTCAGCAAACCGGCGCGGAAAATCATTTCACGCTTGTGGAAGTGCTGAAATCGCAAACGGCTTATGATGCGTTCGTTTCGCGTCCTTATGTGCGCACGCTGCGCGAGACGCTGCAACCGATACTCGGCGGTCCGTTCGACGAGCGTCTGCATCATGTCATGCCGTAAATGATGCCTTGCCCACTGAGATAAACCGATGAACGCATTCAAAGCCGCTGGCGCGTCGCTGATCGCCGGTCTTTTCTGCTTCGCCAGCGTGAGCGCCGTCGCGGCAACGGACGACGCAAACGTCAACGCCGACGCCTGCACGAACGCGGCCCGCAGCCTCGCGCCGGACGGCACCTTGCGCGCCTCGATCAACATCGGCAATCCGGTGCTGGCCGCGCTCGATGCGAACACGCATGAGCCGGTCGGCGTCTCCGTCGACCTGGCGGGCGAACTCGCGCGGCGTCTGGGCGCGCGCGTGCAACTCGTCACGGCGACTAGCGCGGCCGCGTCGCTCGACAATGTCGTGAGCGGACGCGCCAACGTGGGCTTCTTCGCCATCGATCCCAAACGCGGCGAAGACATTCGTTTCACCGCGCCTTATGTGCTGATCGAAGGCGCGTACGCGGTGCGCGACGGCTCGCCGATCGCGCGCAGCGCCGACGTCGACCAGCCCGGCGTGAGCATCGCGGTCAGCCGCGGCAGCGCCTACGATCTCTATCTTTCGCGCGCGCTGCGTCACGCGACGCTCGTGCGCATCTCGCCGTCGTCGGCCGTGTTCGATGCGTTTCAGAAGCAGCACATCGACGTGCTCGCCGGCGTAAAGCCGCAACTCGCTCAGGAAGCCGCGTCCGGCAGCGGACTGCATCTGCTCGACGGACGCTTCATGGTGATCCGCCAGGCGATGGGCGTGCGCAAGAACGAAGGCGACGACGCTGCAAACTGCGTCGCGCAATTCGCGGGCGAGATGGCGAAATCGGGTTTCGTGGCCGAGGCGCTCGCGCGTCATCATGTGGATGGCGCGAGCGTCGCGCAGCCGGGCGACTGACGCGCCTCGAAACGACGCAGCGCGACCGGCACGAAGCCGTCGCGCTGCATCTTTAACGTCGCGTGCTCAGTGCCCGAAGACGTCGGCGTCGAGCATGTCCGACTCGTCGCGCTTGAGTGCGCTCACCGCCGTCATCTCCTCGTCGCTCAGACGGAAATCGAAGATGTCGAGATTCTGCGCCTGACGTTCCGGGTCCGCCGATTTCGGCACCGGCACGAAGCCGCGCTGCGTATGCCAGCGCAGCACGATCTGCGCGGGCGTACGACCGTAACGCCGCGCGATCGACACGATCGCATCTTCCGCCAGCAAGTCGCCGCCGCGCCCGATCGGGCTCCAGGTTTCCGTCACGATACCGCGCTCCGCGTGAATCGCCACGATATCGTCGCGCGCGTGCCAGGGATCGAGCTGGATCTGGTTCACGTGCGGCACGAAGCCCGCGTCGAACAGGCGCTGCAGATGCTCGGGCTTGAAGTTCGAGGTGCCGATCGCGCGCACCTTGCCCGCCTCCAGCAGCCGCACGAGCCCTTCGAACGCCTCCACGTAGCGGTTCTGATCCGGATTGGGCCAATGCACGAGCAGCAGGTCGAGATAGTCGAGACCCATGCGCTTGAGGCTCGCCTCGCAGGCCTCGCGCACGCCGTTCACGCTATGCCACTGGCGATTGAACTTGCTGGTGACGAAGATCGACTCGCGCGCGATGCCCGACGCGCGAATGCCTTCGCCCACGCCCGCTTCGTTGGCGTAGTTTTCCGCCGTATCGATCAGCCGATAGCCGATCTGCAGGGCGCCCGCCACGGCTTTCGCCGCGCCGGCGTCGTCGAGCGGCCAGGTGCCGAGACCGGTTTGCGGCATCTCCACGCCGTTGGCCAGTTTGATGAGAGGCGCCGGATTGACTGTCATGAAAAGTTCCTTGAAACGTCCTTGGTAAAATGCGTGCAGCCGCGCGGGCTGCACGTCCCGCGTGCCAAAAACAAACCGCTTACCGCGGTCCCGGAATACCCCACATACCGGCAGGTATCCGCATACCGGTCGAGCAAGCGCACTCGCGAAGGAATCCGCCCATGCCCCGCATGACCCGTGAAGAAAGCCAGGCGCAGACGCGCGAGAAGCTCATCGGCGTCGCGCAGATGCTCTTCGCGCGCGACGGCTATGCCGCCACTTCGCTCGAACGCATTGCCGACGAAGCAGGCTACAGCAAAGGCGCCGTCTATTCGAATTTCGACGGCAAGGAAGCGCTGTTTCTCGACGTGCTCGATGCGCACGGCAAGACGAGCCTCGCCGCCATTCTCGCCGCGCTGCACGATGCGCACACGCTCGACGACGCCATCGAACGCCTCGCGCGCTGGTCCGACAAACAGTCGCGCACCGGCAACTGGCCTTCGCTGATCGTCGAATACGCGCGCCACGCCAAACCGGCCAGCGCGTTTCGCAAAGCCCAGGAAAAAGTGCTGCGCGCACAATGGCGCGCACTCGGCGAACGGCTGCTCGCGCTGACTGCCACTTCGGCCAGCGCCACGCTCTCGCCCGAAACGGTCGGTGCGCTCGTGTTCGAGTTGACCTACGCGCCCGCGATGAGTTTCGTCAGCCAGCCCACGTCGGGCGATTTATTGCGTGTGGCACTGCAAGGCGTGTTTGGCGCAAGCGCCGCGCCTGCTCCCGCACGCAAGCGCGCGAAGCGTTGAACACGTGCGCGGATACGCTCAGGAAACGAGCGTGACGCCGCCATCGACGGCAATCGTCTGGCCCGTCACGAAACCGTTGCTCATGAGGAAGAGATACGCGGCAGCCACTTCCTCGACTTTCGCGGTGCGCCCGAGCGGAATGAGCGACGTGAAGCGCTGCTCGATGGCATCCACGTCGCTTGCGGGCAGATTGCGCCAGAGCGGCGTGCGCGTCCAGGTGGGCGCGACCGCATTCACGCGAGCGCGCGGCGCGAGTTCCACGGCGAGCCCTTCGACCAGGGTACGAATGGCGTCGTTACCGACAATCGCACCCGACGCATTGTGCGGTCGCCCGCCCGAGCCCGCCGTGAACACGAAGCTGCCGCCTTCGCGCAGACGCGGCGCAGCGTGACGCGCGAGCCGCAGATTGGCGTAAAACTTTTCTTCCACGGCCTGGCGAATGGTCTCGAGCGGCGCTTCGAGAAAACCGCCGCCCATGGCGCCGCCCGCCATCGAGACGAGATGATCGAACGGTTCGATGCGCGCGAAAAAGTCCGTTAGCGCGGCTTCGTCGGCGATATCGAGCGCGAGCGCGCTCACCGTGTTTTGCGACGTGGCGAGCGCGGCCAGCGCGGCGTCGCGCCGCTGCGCATCGCGGCCCGTGATGACGACCTGCGCGCCGGCGTCGCGCGCCATGCGGGCCACTTCAAAACCGAAGCCCGACGTACCGCCGACGATCACTACGCGCCGGCCCTTGAGTTCCGCTGTCATGTTTCACTCCCGATGCTCGCCGCATTCCCGCATTTCGCTGGTCCGCGCCGATTTCAGATTTTCAGATTCCAATGGGTATCTGAATACTACACCGAATTCCGAAACCGGATCGGAGGCGAAACAGACATCCGGCCTCAGGTCTGCACCCCGCGAATCAGCTTGTCGAGCAGATGATCGAGTTGCTCGCGCTCGCGCACGCTCAGCGGCTTGAGCACCGCCTGCTCGTTGGCGATGTGATGCGGAAGAATCTCGTCGATCAGGTCCGCGCCCTTCTGCGTCAGGCACACATCCACGCTGCGCCGGTCTTTCGCCGACGCGCGCCGCTCGATCAGGCCCGAACGCTCCAGTCGATCGAGGCGGCTCGTCATCGCGCCGGAGGACAGCATCAGCGCTTCGTAAAGCTCGGTCGGCGTGAGCTGATACGGCGCACCGGCGCGACGCAACGCCGCGATCACGTCGAACTCGCCGGTCTGCAAACCGAATTGCGCGGCGAGCGGCATCAACCGCGTGCGCTCGATCAGATGTGTCGCTTCCAGCAAACGGCCCACTGTGGCCATCACAGTCGAATCGATATCCGGCCGTTCCTTGCGCCATTGTTCGGCCGCGCGCCTGGCTCGTCCCATCACCGTCACTCCCGTGCAAATTTTCTCGACGTCAAGATATCAGCTTGCGCCGCCGTTGTAACCAGGTTAGTTTACTCGACGTCAAGATACTTTGTATCGAGATAAAACCCCTCACTGATGCCCGACCCGGGAGACGCCAGATGGCCTATTACGTCCACGAACAACGCCGCAACTATTACGTCGAATTCGGCGGGGGCCGCCCCGTCGTGCTGCTGCACGGCATCGGCAATACGGGCCGCGCATGGAGTCCGCAGATTGCGCCGCTGGTCGCGGCCGGGTGTCGTGTGATCGTGCCCGATCATGCGGGTCACGGCGCGTCAACGCGAATTGGCGCGCCGCTCGGCATCGCCGATCTCGCGCGCGACGTGATCGCGCTGCTCGATCATCTCGACATCGAACGCGCGGATATCGTGGGGCTGTCGCTCGGCGGCCTGATCGGCATCGAGCTGGCGCTTGGCGCAAGCGCGCGTGTCGGGCGGCTCGTGCTCGCCAACAGTTTTCCGTCGACCGCGACCGACGCGTTTCGCGCGCTCGCCGATCAATGGGCGACGACGTTTCGCGCCAAGGACGGTCCGGTCGTGCGTTTCGAAGGCTCCTGGCCGTTCAACGTGAGCGCCGCGTTTCGCGCGAGCGACGAAGGGACGCGCACGTGGCAGACGTGGCATGGCATCGCCGCGATGTCCGATGGCGCGTCGCTCGCGTGGATCGCGCAAGGCGTGGTGGATTACGACGCGAGCGGCCGGCTCGCGCAGATCGCGCAGCCCACGCTGATCGTGGCGGGCAGCGACGACCGCATTTCGCCGCCTGCGCTCGGTCAGGCGATGTGCGAACAGATTCGCGGCGCGCGATTCGTGGAAATTTCAGGGGCCGCGCACATCAGCAATGTCGATTCGGCGCGCGCGTTCAACGATGCGTTGACGGATTTTCTGGCGCCATGACGCGCCTTTTTACGCTTCGCCCGCTTCACTCGCGACGCGCGCATCGAACGCCGCGCGCGCGATATCGACGGCGTCGAGGTTGTGCAGCGTCCACGCATAGAGCGCCCTGAACGGCCCTTGCAGCGAGCGCCCCAGTTGCGTGATCTCGTATTCGACCGCGACCGGCGACACCGGAATCACCCGGCGCGACACCAGCCCATTGCGCTCCAGACGGCGCAGACATTGCGTCAGCGCCTTCTGCGTGACGCCTTCCAGATGGCGCTTGATCGCGTTGAAGCGCATCGGGCCCGCGTCGAGCACGGTCAGAATCATCATCGACCATTTGTCCGCGATCTGGTCGATCAGCAGACGGCTCGGACAATCGACGGAAAAATGTTGGCGGCAATCGGGCTTAAGCGGCAAGGGCGGCATGGGGCAGGTTTCCTCGAGGATACCTAGGCGAAACAAAGTGCGTTCTTGACGCCAGGTATCCGGAATATACCATTCGGGGTGCTGCGGGATTCAGCCGCAATTCAGACCGGCATGCGCGCATGCCCTTGACACCCACGGAGCCCCACCCGATGTCTTCGTTTGCAACCGATGTCCTGTTTCAACCTTTCTCGGTCGGCTCGCTGACGCTGCCGAACCGTATCGTCATGGCGCCGATGACGCGCTCCTTCGCGGCGGACGGCATTCCCGGCCCGACGAACGCGGCCTACTACCGGCGTCGCGCGGAAGGCGGCGTCGGCCTGATCCTGTCGGAAGGCACGGTCGTGAACCGCCCCGCGTCGCGCAACCATCCGGGCATTCCGTTCTTCCACGGCGAGGCGGCGCTCGCGGGCTGGCAGCACGTGATCGACGAAGTGCACGCAGCGGGCGGCCGCATGGGCCCGCAACTCTGGCACACGGGCGCGGTGAAAAGCTTCCTCACCGACTGGACGCCGGACGCGCCCGTCGAAAGCCCCTCGGGTCTCGACGCGCCGGGCGTGGAGCGCGGCGTGGCGATGACCGACGCCGATATCGCCGATACGATCGCCGCGTTCGCGCAAGCGGCCGCCGACGCCAAGCGCCTCGGCTTCGACACGGTCGAACTGCACGGCGCACACGGCTATCTGATCGACCAGTTCTTCTGGTCCGGCACGAACCGGCGCGACGACCGCTACGGCGGCCCGAGCATTGGCGAACGCGCGCGTTTCGCGGCGGAAATCATCGCGGCCGTGCGCGCCGCCGTCGGCCCCGACTATCCGATCGTGATCCGCCTGAGTCAGTGGAAGCAGCAGGATTACAAGGCGCGCCTCGCGCCCTCGCCGCAGGAGATGGCGCAATGGCTCGAACCGCTCGTCGCCGCGGGCGCGAGCGTGCTGCATTGCTCGCAGCGCCGTTTCTGGGAGCCGGAATTTCCGGAAGTCGATGGCGAAAACGGCCTGAATTTCGCGGGCTGGGCCAAGAAGTTGACGGGCGCGGCCACGATCAGCGTCGGCTCCGTCGGCCTCTCGGGCGATTTCATGGGCGCGTTCGGCGGCGAAGGCTCGACGAGCGTCGGACTCGACCGCCTGGTCGAGCGGATGGAGCGCGACGAGTTCGATCTGATCGCCGTGGGCCGCGCGCTCATCACCGATGCGTCGTGGGCCGCCAAGGTGCGCTCGGGCGATGTCGACGGGCTGCGCGGTTTCGAACCGGCTTCGCTGCACGAACTGGTTTAATCGACGGCGCAGCGACAGCAGCAACAACGCGCCACGCGGCCGTTTCCGGCAGAGCGTTTCATCGATAAAACTCCGATGGCGCAATGCCGAAATGCCGCTTGAACATCGCGGCAAACGCGCTCTGACTCGTGTAGCCGAGATCGAGCGCGACCGCGACGATCTTCTCGCCGCTCGCAAGCCGCTCCAGCGCGAGAAAGAGGCGCGCGTGCTGTCGCCAGCGCCCCGGCGTCATGCCGGTTTCGCGCTGAAAAGCGCGATGCAGCGTGCGCTCGGCCATGCCCAGTTGCGCCGCCCAGGGCGCGAGTTCGTGCGACGCGTCGGGCGTGTCGATGATCGCATCGCAGAGCTTGCGCAGGCGCGCGTCCTCGGGCCACGGCAAGTGCAGCGGCAGACGCTGGATCACCGTGAGTTCGGCTAGCAGCAAGCGCATCAGCAGATCGTCGCGGCTGCCGTGCGCGTAGTCGAACGGCACGTCCACGGCGCCGAGAATCAGCTCGCGCAGCAAGGGCGGCACGGCGATGACGCAACTGCCATACGGCAGATCCGGCGCCGCGTGCGGCTCCACGAACACGGTCCGCATGCGCACGTTGCCGCTCATGCGGACCGTGTGCTCGAGCCCGGCGTCGATCCAGACCGCGCGCGTGGGCGGCACGACCCAGCGGCCCGCCTGCGCCTCGATCAGCATCACCCCCTCGACCGCATACAGCAGTTGCGCACGCCGATGCCGATGCGTGGCGACGAACGCGCCGTGCGGATAGTCGGCGGCGAGCGCCGCGAGCGGCATGGGCGTGTCTTCGAACGGGACGTGGACGTCCGGCGGCGGAATAGCGGGCATCGGCGGGAACGGGTGAAAAACCAGGGTGAAAAACCCGGGGTGACAATCCGGGTTGTGAATCCATGTGGCAGTTTCACGACAGGTCTTGCCATTTTAGCGCGAGACAGACCACCGTTACGACGCGCATGCTCGGGGCTCGCTGATTCCTTCCACCGCTGCCCCTGAACCACGAGGCCCGCATGCCCGCACCCTCTTCGCGCTCCGCGCTCCCTTCGCTGTTCCCGATCGTCGCGATTGCGCTGTGGTCCGGCAACGTCATGGTGTCGCGCCTGTCCGCGCACACCATCGATCCCTACGCGATCACCTTCTGGCGTCTCGTGCTCGCCGTCGCGCTGATGAGCCTTTTCGTGCCAGCCGCCGCCTGGCGCAACCGCGCCGCCATCGTCCCGCAATTGCCGAAGCTCGCTTTTCTCGGTCTGCTCGCGATGGCGCTGTTCCAGTGCCTCTCCTACGAGGCCGCGAAAACCACCACCGCCACCAACATGGCGATCATGACCGCGCTCGTGCCGCTGCTGACGATGCTGCTCTCGGTCGCGCTGCTCGGCGAAACGCCGACCGCGGGCATGGCGGCCGGCGGCGTGCTGTCGTTCGCGGGTCTCGTCTGGCTGATTACCGGCGGCAATCCGCCCGCCCTGCTCGCAGGCGGCGTCCATCCCGGCGATCTGCTGATGCTCGGCGCGGGCGCCGCCTACGCGCTCTACGGCGTGCTGCTGCGGCGCTGGCACGTCGGCTTGCCGTCCTGGCAATCGACCTATTTTCAGGCGATCGCGGCGCTGATCGTCATGTTGCTCCTGATTCTGCGCCTGCCGCTCGCCGATGCGCTGCCCAATCGCGCAAGCCTGCCGCTGATCGCTTATGCGGGCTCGCTCGCCTCGGTCGTGCTGCCGTTCTTCTGGATGCAGGGCGTGAAGCATCTCGGCCCGAACCGCTGCAGCATGTATATGAATCTGCTGCCCGTGTTCACTGCGGTGCTGGCCGTCGGCTGCTTCGGCGAGCGGCTGCATGCCTATCACCTGCTCGGTGGCGGCGTGGCGCTCGCGGGCGTGCTGCTCGCGCAGACGTGGCGCGCGCCGTTGTCGGTGCGGCGTGTGGCCACGATGCCGCGCGAACCGTCCTGCGATTGAGCCGTGACGACGCCCGATCTACAGCCCGACGCCCATTTGCGCGCGCCCGGTCGCCGTGAGATCGTCGAGACTCGCGCGGCCGGTGAAATTCACTTCGAAATGATCGGCGGGAAAATCGGGCGGACTTTCTCCGTCGATGAAGCTCGGCAGTTGACGCCGTAAATAGGCGTCGTTTTTCGCGCACGCGGGCAGCGAGGCGATGTACATCACATTGCTGTAACCGCTGCCGCGATGCGCGTCCTCGACCGCGTGAATCACATCGCTGTGCCAGAACACGGTGTCGCCGGGCTGCATCAGCGGGATCGACGAAAGCGCGCGGAACAGCGGCGCGTGATACGCCTCCTTGATCGACAGCGCGCGGCCCGGCATGGCGCCGCAAAGGTCGTCGTCGGCGATATCGTCTTGCAGCGCGCGCAGCAGGATGTAGACCATGGCGTTGGCGATCGGCACGAGCTGCAGCGTGCCGTCGCCCGGCCCCTGCTGCGTCAGCGCGGTCCAACCCTGGAAGGTTCGGAACATCGAGCACACGGCGGGCGAGGCGATTTCCTCGACCTCCGTGCGCCAGGCCGCGTCGAACGGATCGTACGCGCGCCAGTTGCCGGAAAACACCTCGCGATAGACCTTGCGGAAATTCGCCTCGATCCAGCGCTCGACCGAGCCGCCATCGCAATGCGCCGACAAGCCCAGCGACTCCGAACCCGGCGGACGCCGGCGCAAGCGGTCCGCATAAACCGGCACGCGGTCGGGATCGAAATGCACGCGCCCTTCGCTTTCGCTGCGCCAGAGCCGGTTCAGAAAAACGCGCGCCTGCGTGAGTTCCGCGGACTGGCGCGCCAGCACTTGCGGCTTCGACCAGTACACGCCGTAAATCTGCGGTTTGCTGGAAGCCAGTTGTCCGAAGTATCGATCCTCCGCGCGATTTTCGAGTTTTTTGTCGAGGCGATTGCGCTCGACATAGTCGGCGATATCGCGGTCCCATTGCTCGACGCGCGCGCGATCGAATACGTTGCGGATCACACACGCGCCGCGCGTTTTCACGCTCGCGATCTGCTCCGCGCTCACGCGACGGGCGGCGATATCGTCGAAGCGGATCTCGGGAATCACCGGCTCGCCGCGCTCGCGCAGCGCCGCGATGCGTTCGGCCTGCGCGATCATGTCCGCCTCGACTTCGGCGAACACCTCGCGATAGTTGGGCAGCCGCTCGCGAAGTTCATTCTTTGCGGCGCGAATGGCGCCAGGGAGGTCGTCGATCTGCAGGGGCATGCGCGTCTCCGTGTTGTGTTCCCGTCTTTATCGGCCCTAGCTTACGTGAGCGGCGAACGAAGCGAAAGCGCGTGACGCCGGGGCGCAATCCGGCGCGGATATTGCGTACATTGCTTTAATTGCGCCAACGCCACGCGGTAGTATCACGGACCGATGGGATTCGAGACGTTTCCCGCAGCCGATACCGTCTTTGCGACGCTGTTCAAGCGGCGCATTCAACCAAGAGATAGACCATGACCACGACATTCGACGCGGCCACGACGGCGGCGATTGCCGCGTTTGCCCAACTCGATTTCTACACGGCCGTGCAGGCGATGCGCGCCGAGGCCGACTACGACCGCGAGCGCGACCAATGGCTCACGGACTACATCGACGAGCGTGGCGGCGGCGCGGACGATGCCGAGTACGACGCGCTGCACGCGCAAGCCCAGGCGCCCCCGGAATACGCGCAATTCATCGAAGGCGTGCGCAAGGAATTGCAGGAATATTTTGGCGTGACCGGCGAGCAACTGGACTGGATCATTCTGCTGCGCGACGACGAAAGCGACGAACTGTGGGCGGAAGTCAACCGCCAGCGGACCGCGCTGGGCACCGGCGAAGTGCGCGGCGATCTTTGAGCGTTGCGGAGGCAGTCGAGGAGGCGGCGCGCGGCAAACCTTACGTGGTTTTCGGGCGCAATGCTGGCCGCCCCGCCACACTTCCCACATGGTGGAATAACATGCCCGCGCGGTAAATATCCTTTCCGGATTCTGCGCTAAAAGCGTGCAAAGACCGCCTTACAACCGGCGCAGCGAAAGCTCCAACGCCCGCGCAGATCACAGAAAAACCGAGCTAAAACAATGCTCTAACCAGACCCAAAGAATCCCCGACAAACCACCTTCCGCGCAACGCACCTCCCACGCCTCCAACCGCTCCGCTAATCAACTCTTATATAAGACATAAGACATTTGACGATAGACGGCACAGCGATTAAAATCGCGGTCAAAGTAGTGGTAGTGCCCGGAATAGCCTCGGCGTGTCTGGAACGCCTTCCCCTGAAACGCAATACAGCAGGTCCCCCATGCTTGAAAACTTTCGTGCTCACGTAGCCGCACGCGCCGCGCTCGGCATCCCCCCCCTGCCTCTCACGGCTCAGCAAACCGCCGAGCTGGTGGAACTGCTGACGAATCCGCCCGCAGGCGAAGAGGCCACGCTGGTCGATCTGATCACCAACCGCGTGCCGGCCGGTGTGGACGAAGCCGCGCGCGTGAAGGCCGGCTTCCTGGCCGCCGTCGCCAAGGGTGAAACCGCCTGCGCGCTGATCTCGCGCGAACGCGCCACCGAACTGCTCGGCACGATGCTCGGCGGCTACAACATCGCCCCGCTGATCGAACTGCTGGCCGACCCGGCCGTGGGCACCGTCGCCGCCGACGCGCTCAAGAAAACCCTGCTGATGTTCGACCAGTTCCACGACGTCAAGGAACTCGCCGACAAGGGCAACGCGAACGCCAAGGCCGTGCTGCAAAGCTGGGCCGACGCCGAATGGTTCACGAGCCGTCCGGAAGTCCCGCAAAGCCTGACCATCACGGTCTTCAAGGTCACGGGCGAAACCAACACCGACGACCTGTCGCCGGCTCCGGACGCCACCACGCGCCCGGACATCCCGCTGCACGCGCTCGCCATGCTGAAGAACGCCCGTCCCGGCATCACGCCGGAAGAAGACGGCAAGCGCGGCCCGGTCAAGTTCATCGAATCGCTGAAGGAAAAGGGTCACCTGGTCGCCTACGTCGGCGACGTGGTCGGCACGGGTTCGTCGCGTAAATCGGCCACCAACTCGGTGCTCTGGTTCACGGGCGAAGACATCCCCTTCATCCCGAACAAGCGCTTCGGCGGCGTGTGCCTCGGCGGCAAGATCGCCCCGATCTTCTACAACACGATGGAAGACGCTGGCGCACTGCCGATCGAACTCGACGTGTCGCAGATGGAAATGGGCGACGTGGTCGAACTGCGTCCGTACGAAGGCAAGGCGCTGAAGAACGGCGCCGTGATCGCCGAATTCACGGTCAAGTCCGACGTGCTGTTCGACGAAGTGCGCGCCGGCGGCCGCATTCCGCTGATCATCGGCCGCGGCCTGACCGCCAAGGCGCGTGAAGCGCTCGGCCTCAAGCCGTCGACGCTGTTCCGTCTGCCGCAACAACCGGTCGACAGCGGCAAGGGCTTCTCGCTCGCGCAGAAGATGGTTGGCCGCGCCTGCGGTCTGCCGGAAGGCCAGGGCGTGCGCCCGGGCACGTACTGCGAACCGAAGATGACCTCGGTCGGCTCGCAGGACACCACGGGCCCGATGACCCGCGACGAACTGAAGGATCTGGCGTGCCTCGGCTTCTCGGCCGACCTCGTCATGCAATCGTTCTGCCACACGGCCGCTTATCCGAAGCCCGTCGACGTCAAGACGCACCAGACGCTGCCGAACTTCATCAGCACGCGCGGCGGTATCGCGCTGCGTCCGGGCGACGGCGTGATCCACTCGTGGCTGAACCGCATGCTGCTGCCCGACACCGTCGGCACCGGCGGCGACTCGCACACGCGCTTCCCGATCGGCATCAGCTTCCCGGCAGGTTCGGGTCTGGTCGCCTTCGCGGCTGCCACCGGCACGATGCCGCTGGACATGCCGGAATCGGTGCTGGTCCGCTTCAAGGGCAAGATGCAGCCGGGCGTCACGCTGCGCGACCTCGTCAACGCGATCCCGCTGTGGGCCATCAAGGAAGGCACGCTGACGGTCGCCAAGCAAGGCAAGAAGAACATTTTCTCGGGCCGCATTCTCGAAATCGAAGGCCTGCCCGACCTGAAGGTCGAGCAAGCGTTCGAACTGTCGGATGCGTCGGCTGAGCGTTCGGCTGCCGGTTGCACGGTGCACCTGAACAAGGAACCGATCATCGAGTACCTCAACAGCAACATCACGCTGCTGAAGTGGATGATCGCGCAAGGCTATCAAGACCCGCGCAGCCTCGAACGCCGTATCAAGGCGATGGAAGCGTGGCTGGCCGACCCGCAACTGCTCCAGCCGGACGCAGACGCGGAATACGCCGCCGTCATCGAAATCGATCTGGCCGACGTGCATGAGCCGATCGTGGCCTGCCCGAACGACCCGGACGACGTGAAGACGCTGTCGGACGTCGCCGGCGCGAAGATCGACGAAGTGTTCATCGGTTCGTGCATGACCAACATCGGTCACTTCCGCGCCGCGTCGAAGCTGCTCGAAGGCAAGCGTGACATCCCCGTGAAGCTGTGGGTTGCGCCGCCGACCAAGATGGATCAGAAGCAGCTGACCGAAGAAGGCCACTACGGCGTGTTCGGCACGGCTGGCGCGCGTACCGAAATGCCGGGCTGCTCGCTGTGCATGGGTAACCAGGCACAGGTGCGCGAAGGCGCGACGGTGATGTCGACGTCGACGCGTAACTTCCCGAACCGTCTGGGCAAGAACACGAACGTGTACCTCGGCTCGGCGGAACTGGCGGCGATCTGCTCGCGTCTGGGCAAGATTCCGACCAAGGAAGAGTACATGGCCGACATGGGCGTGCTGACCGCCAACGGCGACAAGATCTATCAGTACATGAACTTCGACAAGATCGAAGACTTCAAGGAAGTCGCCGACAGCGTGCAGATCTAAACGCGACGAGCGGCTACGGCGCGATAGCGGAAACGCAAACTCGCGCCGTCGTCCGACTCTTCAGTTTTGCGTTTTAGCGGCATGCCAATAGCGCCGCAGGCTCCAGGCCTGCGGCGCTATTTTTTTATGGATCGTGCGGATTCAGGTACGCCGTCACGCCCGCTCGGGCGCGCTCGCCGACGGCATCAGCAGCATCGCCACGACGAGCGAGATGATGCATCCGGCCAGCACTTCCTCGATGCGCAGGCGCGCAAGCGGCACGATCGCAAAACCCAGTTGCCCGTACACGAGCCCGACCAGCATCGTGATGAAGAAGACGCCGCGCGCGTACGCGTGAAGAATGTAATAGGCCCAGCCGAACACCGATAAGGCCATTGCGGCCACCAGCACCCAGGGTTCGTGGCCGCAAAGGCCGATGAGCAGCACGCTCGCCGCCGCGCCCGTGAGCGTGCCCGCGATGCGCTTCATCACGCGGGCGCGCGTGCCCTGATGCGAGGTCGTGCCGAGAAACACCACGAAGGTGCTGATGACGGCCCACATCGCGCGATCCGCCGATAACGCGCTGCCCGCCAGCATCGCCAGCAACGCCGCGACGGTGGCCACCAGCGCCGGACGCCACGCGAGCCGATGAAGCCGATGCGCGAACAGTTCGCCCAGCGGCCGACGCGAGGGTCGCCCCGTGACGAGCACATCGGCGGCAATACGCAGCGCATTGGCGATGCGCGCCTTCGCCGCCGCGAAGGTCGCGGGCACGCCGCGCATAAACGCCGCGCGCGATCGCGATGACGCCGCCTCCACGCGCTCGACCGGAATCACCACGCGCCCCACGAACGCGACGACGAACGGCGCGAGCGCCATGCCGGTCAGCATCTCCGTGAGGCGCGCATCCACCGGATGCAAATATAGCCCGAGGTAGAACGCCACCAGCGTCAGCAACGCGGCGCCCACGGCGCGCGCGCCGAGCGACTGGCACAACATGCCGACGAACACCACAAGTAACGAGCCCGCGTCGCGCAACATCGGTTGCGAGGCGACCGTGGCGGCGGCCGCGAACGCCGCGCAGGCGCAGCCGCACAAGATCAGCAGCGACACCAGCCAGCCGGAAAGCCGCGACTCGCGCAGAAAGAGCGGCGCGATCATCGCGAACAGTGCGGCGGGGACGGCGAGCGTCGCGGTCTGATGGTGCTGGAGCGCCCACGGCACGCCGAGGCTCGCAGTGAGCAGGCTCGCGAGCGTGGAGCGTGCGGCGCCGCGTAGACGCGCGAATTCGGGGTCGTGAAGCAGCGCGCGGTTGAAGGCGCGTGAACAGGCGGCGGCGATCATGGTCGACGATATCCGTGATGTCGGCATCCGGCTTGTGGCCGTATCCGACGTCCGGGCGCGAAGCCCGGCGATGAGGGGACGCCGGATGCGCCGCCCGACCGGGATCTCCGGTCCTGCGCGCGCACGGCGAGACAGTCCCCCAAGCCGCGAGCGCCTGTGTCGAGGGTACGACGTGCGGCGCGCGGCTCGGGTTTTCCCGAATGATATCTGGTCAAAATAACGCGGGCGTGTCGATGTTGCCCGACGGCCCGCGCAGAACCTGCCGAACCTGCCGAACCTACGTTTACATCGCCGGATCGAGTTGAATCGCGTGGGCCGCGCGCAAGGTCGCGCCGAGGAATTGGCCCATGCTTTCGCCGCATTCGCGTGAACCCATTTGCCGCAGCCTCCGCGGCCCGCCTCCTTGCGCGAGATCATCGAGCGAACTGCGCCGCCTTGCTATCTTGATAATTTCCCCGAGACAGCCGTTGTGCTCGCTCCGCCCCGCCTCATGTCCTCGCCCGTCGCGTCTTCTCCCTCGCTTTTGCCTCCCGAGCTGCAACTCGGCGAGCCCGTCACCGACGCCATGCACACCGAATTCGTGCGTCTGCTCGACCTCGCGCACGATGCGCCGGACACGGCGCTCGTCGAGGCGCTCGACGCGTGGATCGCGCACACGCGCGAGCATTTTGCGCAGGAAGAGCGCTGGATGGAGGCGCTCGAATTCGGGCCGCGTCATTGCCATGCGGGCCAGCATCGCCATGCGCTGCACGTCGCCGGCCTCGTGCGCGACGAGATCGCCCAGAACGCGCGCTTCGATCTCGGCCGGCGGCTGATCGGCGAATTGCGCGAGTGGTTCGCGTTTCACGTCAAGACGATGGATTCGATGATGATCGGCCACATGCGCGAGACCGGCGTCGCGCCCGTCGTCTGACGCGCGCCGCGCGTTCGTGCCCGCGCTCCGGCGCGCCGCTGTTTCCTTTCCGCTCACTCCCTCCGCAGATCAGGTCCATGAATAACGATGTCATCATCGTCGGGGGCGGCCCCGTCGGTCTCTGTCTCGCGCGTGCGCTCAGCGGCCGCGGCCTGCGCATCGCTCTCGTCGAACAGCAGCCGCTCGACGTGATCGCGACGCCCGCCTTCGACGGCCGCGAAATCGCGCTCACGCAACAATCCGTGCGCCTGATGCGCGAACTCGGCCTGTGGGAGCGTATCGACGCCGACGCCCGCTCGCCGATGCGCGCCGCGAAAATCTTCAACGGCCTCTCCACGCATGCGCTCGAAATCGGCAGCGACTCGCGCGAGCATGCGGAGCTGGGCTGGCTGGTCGCCAATCAGGTCATCCGCCAGACGGCCTTCGACGCGTTGCAGGCGAACATCGCCACGCACGGCGACGTCACGGTGATCGCGGGCGAAGCGGTCAGCGCCGTGGACACCGACGCCGAATCGGCGCGCGTAACGCTCGAAAACGGCACGGTCTTGACGGGCGCGCTGGTCGTGGCCGCCGACAGCCGCTTTTCCGCGACGCGCCGCATGATGGGCATCGCCGCCGATCTGCACGACTTCGGCAAGACCATGCTCGTCTGCCGCATGACGCACGAGCTGCCGCATCGCGAGGCGGCCTGGGAGTGGTTCGGCTACGGCCAGACGCTCGCGCTGCTGCCGATGAACGCGCATGCGCCGAGCGGCGCGCATCAGTCGTCGGTCGTGCTCACGCTGCCCGCGCATGAAATCAGTGCGCTCGCGGCGCTCGATGCTGAGGCGTTCGGCGCGAATCTCGAACGCCGTTTCGCGCGGCGGCTCGGCGCGATGCAACTGGTCAGCACGCGCCATCTCTATCCGCTCGTCTCGGTCTACGCGGACCGTTTCGCGGCCACGCGTTTTGCCGCGATCGGCGACGCGGCCGTGGGCATGCATCCGGTCACGGCGCACGGCTTCAACTTCGGCCTCGCGAGCGTGGAAACGCTTTGCGAATGCCTGACGACCACGCTGCGCGAAGGCGGCGATATCGGCGCGTTGAACGTGTTGCGCCGCTACGAGAGCCGCCATCGGCGCGCGACGCGGCCGCTGTTTCTGGCCACGCGCCTGATCACCGAGATCTATACCAACGGCACGCTGCCCGCGCGGCTCGCGCGCAACGTCATGCTGCGCGCGGCTTCGCATCTCGCGCCGTTCCGCAAAGCCGTGGCCGCTTCGCTGACCGGATAAGCATCTCGTCAAATAACGAAAAATTACCGGCGCTCATTCATGCGCCGGTTTCAAAAACAGCAACACTCCGACGCCATCAAAAGCAAAACGAAATACGCACGAAATGCGATCGAAATATTTCAATAAATTAATAACAGAAATTTTACGATTTATTTCAACATCGAATTGAGAAATTCGAACCAGATTATCAACGAGTTAATTCAAAACAACGCGGCCCTCGACGGCCGCGTTGTGCTTTTCACGCTGTAAACCCCCGCCCGCAAGCCGCTCGCCGCCGGCTTTCAATTGCCCGATTCCCACCGGGCGTCAATTGGCTTCATTACCTGCATCGCGCGCAATAATCGCCGAAAACCGCCTACCGGATATTCGGAATTCTTTATAAAAGTTTCACACTCGAATGATTCAATGCGCCCACTTTGACGGCGCCTCAAAGAATCCCGATTGCGAATATTGCGATCGTCCCCCTGCTTGCTTTCAACCCAATAAGACGAAGCGCCATACTAAAATCCAGGAGCGCGCGAAATGCAACACAGAAAAGCTTTGCTATCCATCTCGTTCGCTGCGGCGGTCGCGACCATCGCGGCCTGCGGCAGCAGCAACAACACGCCGTCCAGCTCGACGACGGCGGCCGCCTCGCCGCAAGATGCGCTCGCGACGAGCACGCCGATCAAGCACCTCGTGGTCATCTTCGGCGAGAACGAGTCCTTCGATCATTACTTCGGCACCTATCCGAACGCGCAGAACCCCGAAGGCGAGCCGACGTTTACGGCGGCTGCGGGCACGCCGACCGTCAACGGTCTCACGTCCGCGCTGCTGACGAGCAACCCGACGGTGGCGAACACGAAGAACGCGACGGGCACAAACATCAATCCGTTCCGCCTCGACCGTTCGCAGGCCGCCACGGAAAGCCAGAACCACAACTACACGCCGGAACAGCTCGCCGCCGACGACGGCAAGATGGATCTGTATCCGCTGAACACCGGCAATAACGCCGTGGGTTCGGCGAACACGTTCGGCGAGCCGGGCCTCGTGATGGGCTATTACGACGGCAACACCGTGACCGCGCTCTGGAACTACGCGCAACACTTCGCGATGAGCGACAACGCGTACACGGACACCTACGGTCCGTCGACGCCGGGCGCGATCTCGGTGATCTCGGGCCAGCACAACGGCGCCGTGGTGACGTCGAGCGGCGCGGTCGTCACGGGCAGCGCGACGACGAGCCCGTCGACCGACGTGGTGTACGACCTGCAAGGCGGCTGGACGCTCGTCGGCGACCTCGACCCGACCGGCGACGCCTGCACGGTCGCGGCCGGTTCGAGCACGACGGCGGCGATGTCCTCGAAGAACATCGGCGATCTGCTGAATTCGAGCGGCGTCACGTGGGGCGGCTTCATGGGCGGCTTCAATCTGCAGACCGTGAACGCGAACGGCACGACGGGCTGCAACCGCTCGACGTATTCGTCCGTGCTCGGCGCGAGCGAAAACGACTACGTGCAGCATCACGCGTGGTTCCAGTACTACACGAGCACGCAGAACCTCGCGCATACGCGTCCGTCGTCGGTCGCGGCGATCGGCTACACCGATCCGCTCGACAACACGGCCACGCCGGTGCATCACCAGTACGACGTGAACGACTTCTTCACGGCGGTCAAGGCGGGCAACTTCCCGTCGGTGAGCTTCCTGAAGGCACCGGCGGTCGCCGACGCCCACCCGGGCAACTCCGATCCGCTCGACGAACAGTCGTTCGTGACGAGCGTGGTGAACTTCCTCCAGCAGCAGCCCGACTGGAAGAACACCGCGGTCATCGTGACCTACGACGACTCGGACGGCTGGTACGACCACCAGTACATCGCGCCGACGACCTCCTCGTTCGACTCGACCTCGGCGGAAACGACGGGCCAGACGACCAAGACGGCCGTGACGGGCGCCGACCAGCTCAACGGCGCGGGCGTCTGTAACGCCACGGGCGCGGTGCAAGGCGCGGGCGTGAACGGCGGCGCCGTGAATGGCCGCTGCGGTCCGGGCACGCGCATTCCGTTCCTCGTGATCTCGCCGTACGCGAAGGCGAATTTCGTCGACGGCACCACCGTGGTCACGCAGTCCTCGGTCGTGCGCTTCATCGAGGACAACTGGCTCGGCGGCGCACGCATCGGCCAGGGCTCGAACGACGCGAACGCGGGCAGCATCATGAACCTGTTCAACTTCGCGAGCACGTCGCCGATCGCGCCGCTGTATCTCGACTCGAACAAGGGCACGCAGCTCTCGTCGGCGCCCGCTGCGATCACGGGACCGTCGCTCTAAGCGTCGCCCCGTCGCATCCAGCACAACGTTTGACCATCGACGGGCGTCCCGGCTTCCCTGCATCGTTTGACGCAGCGTTGGGACGCTCTTGCGCATCGGTCCGGCCACGGTCGGATCGATGCTTTTTTCCTGGCTTGTTCCTTTTTACTGCGCCCGGCATGCACGCAGGTTCGCCGGGCCTCGCGGGCATCGCTCATCACTCGTCTATGTCAACGCAACCGTACCGTCCGTCCCCTTCCGCCGATTCCTCCGCGCCCAAGGGGCCGCCCGGAGCCAGCCAGAAACGCGGCCGCACGCGCCTGCTGAGCGGCTGCGCGGTCGTGCTGTTCGCGCTCGCCGGGCTGACCGGTTATGCGCTCGCCTATCCCGAACGCATGCCCGCCGCCGTGGGCGACGCGGTGGAAGACCTCACCGGCGCGAATCCGCATCCCGTGCAGCTCGTGTTGCCGCCGCAGGCGCCGCTGAGCGCGGTCGCGAAACTCGGCAAGCAGATTTTCTACGACACGTCGTTGTCCGCGTCGGGCAAGCAGTCGTGCGCGTCGTGTCATAGCGCGACGCGCGGCTACGGTCCGCCGAACGATCTCGACACCCAGCTCGGCGGCCCGAATCTCGATCGCCAGAGCTATCGCCCGCCGCCCTCGCTCGCGTATCTGTATCGCCAGGCGCCGTTCAGCATCGGCCCCGATGCCGCCGACGCCGCCGCGCCGCCCGACTTCAACGCGCTCGCCCAGGCCGCCAAGGGCACGCAGCGCGCCGACAAGGTCGCGGGTGCGACGCCCACGACCGTCGCCATGGTGCCGGTGGGCGGCCTGTTCTGGGACGGCCGCGCCGATTCGTATCAGCGCCAGGCGCTCGGGCCGCTGCTCAATCCGACCGAAATGGCGAACCCGGATGCCGCCACGGTCGCCGCTAAACTCGCGCACGCGTCTTACTCGGACACCTTCCGCAAACTGTTCGGCCCGCGCATTTTCGACAACCCGACCTTGCTGACCGCCGAGGCGATGTTCGCGGTCGGCCGCTTCGAATTCGAGGAACCGGATTTCCACGCGTTCACCAGCAAATACGACGCGTGGCTGCAAGGCAAGGCGCGGCTCACGCACGCCGAACTGCGCGGCCTGCGTCTGTTCAACGATTCGAAGAAGGCGAATTGCGCCGGTTGCCACTTGAGCCAGCCGACCTCGGACGGCCTGCCGCCGCTCTTCACCGACACGCAGTACGAAGCGCTCGGCGTGCCGCGCAATCCGCGCCTGGAAGCGAATCACGATCCGAAATTCTTCGACCTCGGACTGTGCGGGCCGATCCGCCAGGACCTCGCGCAGCAGACGCAGTATTGCGGCATGTTCCTCACGCCGACGCTGCGCAACAGCGCGATTCGTCGCGTGTATTTCCACAACGGCGTCTATCACGATCTGAAGCAGGTGATGGACTTCTACAACCTGCGCAATACCGATCCGGGCAAGATCTATCCGCGCGACGCCTCGGGCAAGGTGCAGGTGTACAACGACATTCCTAAGGCGTGGCAAGGCAACGTCGATTACGCCGATGCGCCGTTCGACCGCAAGCCGGCCGATCAGCCCGCGATGTCCGATCAGGATATCCAGGACATCATCGCGTTCATCGGCACGCTCACGGACGGTTACAAGGCGAAGTAAGCGCGGCTGCCGCTATTGGCACGAGGCGAAAAAAAACGCGCGGAGCGATCCGCGCGTTTTCTGTTTTGTCGACCGGCGAGGCTCGCCGGTGCGTGCGTCCAAAGCGTCAGGCCGATGCGTTCTCGGCGTTCAGCTTCGTGACCGCGCCCGTCGACGCGTCGTAGCGATAGCCCTGTGCTTCGAGCTGGGCGCTGATCGCCTCGACGATCACGCGCTGCTGGAACTCCTTGCGCAGCAACTCGTGATCCGGCTTGAGCTGGCTCAGCTCGCCGGCGAGGCGGCGGCTCAGCGATGCTTCGCCCACGCCGCGTGCGTGGATCAGCATCATCTGCTCGTTGGACTGGATCAGTTGCTGCTTGAGGCCGTTCGCGTAGTCGGCCCACTTCTTGAGGTTATCGCGCGCTTCGTTGATCGCGGCGGCGTGCGTTTGCGCTTCCTGCGTGAACTGGGCCTTCAGCGTTTCCAGCGCTTCGATGGCCGCCGTGTCCTGCTGCGCTGCTTGCTGCGCTTCCTGCGGCGCCGACGCGGCTGCCTGAGCTTCCGCGGCCTGAGCTTGTGCGTGAGCTTGTGCCTGCGCCTGCAGCGCCTCATGCGCTTCCTGCGCGTCCTTCACCGCCTGCTCGGCCTTCGCGATCGCTTCCGCGTTGGCGGCGGCTTCGGCTGCCGCGTTTTCCGCGAGTTGCGACAGTTCGGCCGCGCGTTCCTGCGCTTCCGTCACGGTCGCCGACAGACGCGCGATCTCGGTCGCGCCGGCATCGCGTTCTTCGGTCAGGCTGGCGACCTGCGTCTGCACGTTCTGCAGCTCGCTGGCGGCGGCGTCACGTTCGGCTTGCGCGCTGCTGACTTCGTCGCGACGCGCGGCGTGCGCTTCCTGCTCGGCTTGCAGCGCGGCGCGGATCGATTCGAGTTCGCCTTCCAGACGCGCGACCGTTTCCGCGTGCGCGGCTTCCAGCGCGGCGCGCTCGGCTTCGTTATCGACGGCGGGTTCGGCTGCCTGTTCGGCTGCCTGCGCCGCTGCTTGTTCGGCCGCTGCTTGCTCCGCCGCGGCTTGTTCCGCTGCGGCTTGCTCTGCTGCGGCTTGTTCTGCGGCCAGTTCTGCTGCGGCCTGTTCCGCCGCTGCCTGCTCAGCAGCGTGTTGCGCTGCTGCCTGTTCGGCCGCGATCTGATCCGCTGCCGCCTTTTCCGCCGCAGCCTGTTCCGCCGCCGCTTGCGCTGCCGCCTGCTCGGCTGCCGCGCGTTCCGCTGCCGCTGCCTGCTCCGCCACGATCTGCTGCGCGGCGGCCGTGGCTGCCGCGGCGATCTCGGTCTGGCGGACCACTTCGGCCTCGGCGGCTTCACGCGCCGCGCGCTCGGCCGCGAATTCCGACGCGGCCTGCTCGAGTTCCGCTTCGAGCAGGTTGACGCGCTCGGTCAGTTCCTGCACGCGCTTTTCGGCGGCGTCGGTGCGCTGCACGGCCAGTGCGATGTCCTCGTCCAGTCCGCTGCCGGCGTCGACCTTCGCTTCGTAGGCGCTCGTCATGCGGTCCAGCTGAACTTGCAGCGAATCCAGTTCCTGGACGGTGTTCTGCAACTCGGCGAGCGCGTCGTCGCGCTCGCTGCACGCGTCCTCGACGCGCTCGCGCATCGACGCCAGACGGCGTGTCACGGCGCGCTCGGCTTCGTCCTGCGCCGACGTCCACAGACGGTCGAGCGCGTCGCGCATCGTTTCGGTGACGGCGTCGGGCAAGGCCGGGCGCTCGGAAACCTGCGGCACGCGCGGCGCACGCGCCTCGCGCCACTTGCGCAGCGACGCGGCGACGGAGACCACGGAGCCGGTATGGACTTCCGACCAGATGGCCACGGGCGACACCGTCTGGCCGTCTTCGGCCATCCGGTCCGCGATTTCAGCGACGAGTTCGTCGGTGATCGCAATACTGCTGCTAGACATATCCGCCTCGATAACGCTAAGAAAATTGACGATCGACGAAACCGCAGGTCGATCGGTGGTGAGCATAGCCCCCGCAATATGAAAATTGTCGGGGCTCGGCCCCAAAGTTAATTGGCGGAAAAGCCGGGGGAACGGGGACGTATTCGCGCAATTGGATATCGTCGCCGCAGAGTGTGGGGCCAGATTTTATAAAGCGATCCCGGGTTCTTCAAGACGTAATTTGGACGCGCTTGACCTGGGCGCGCGCCGCATTTGTCTGGTGAATCGCCGACAAAACCGCCTTTCGTCGCCTCGTTGCCTCGCTTTGATGAACAATCGCCGATTGCGGTCGGCCCGTGAACTCCGCCGTTGACGGCAGACGCCGCCGACGATTTCTTGCGCATCCGGCATGCCGCGCCGCCAAAATCGGCTGGATCGCGAGCGCGATGCGGATTGACTTCGTGCACGGCACGCCGACGGCTCTACCGATGCTTGTGACGCTCGGCGCGCTGGCGATCGGGAATTCGATCGGCCTCGCGGTGCGCGGTTCGACCATATCGGACTCGACACGACGTGGCTGCGCGAACCGAGCACATTACTAAGCATGCCAAATCAAATCGCGCGACTAAAATCCCCTCAAGCCGCCAGCATAGCAAGCGCGATATCCATTTCCAGCGCGACAAAAAGCAACTCACGCGCGCATTCGAACGACGCTTGCTACGCAAAGCATCGACATCCCACGCACCATGCTTTCTGCTTATCCGGTCATCGATTGTCATAATCGCGCCGCCGAACCCGCGCCATCGAATCGAAAAAAATGCTAAGAACACGGTTCCTGAATTCGCGGCGGCTCGTTCGCCGCGCCGTCCTCCGGCACGCGAGTGCCCACCGTTTCTCTCCATGAACGCCATGTCCTTAACTCTGTTTTCCCGTCGCGCGGCCGCGTTCGCCGTTGCGCTCCTCCTGCTCGCGGGGCTGGCGCTGCTGCGCGCGTCGCCCGCCTTCGCCGATCCCGGCGCGGCACTGGCCGTGGTCGCGCCCGTGCAAAGCTGCGAGGCGCTCGCCCAGACGAAGCTCGATGTCGCCGTCGGCGCCGCCGTGGCGATCGAAACGAAACGCGTGAGCACCGCGCAAGGCGAGTTCTGCGAAGTAAGCGGCACGATCGCGCCGTCGATCGGCTTCAAGCTCGATCTGCCGACTCAAAAGTGGACGCAACGCTATCTGCAAGCCGGTTGCGGCGGGCTGTGCGGCCAGATCAACGCGAGCATCGGCAACGCGGGCGATTGCCGTCCCGCGCTCGACGGCGAGTTCGCCGTCGCCGCGACCGACATGGGCCACACGGGCCGCATGGGTTCGCCCGACGAAGGCGCGTTCGCAGCCGATCCGCAAAAGCGCATCGATTTCGCTTATCGCGCGAATCACTTGACCGCGCTCGCCTCGAAAGCGCTGATGCGCGCGTTCTACGGCGTCGCGCCGCGTTACACGTATTTCTCCGGCTGCTCGGACGGCGGCCGCGAAGCGCTGATGGAAGCGCAGCGCTATCCCGAGGACTTCGACGGCATTTCGGCGGGCGCGCCCGCGATGCTGTTCCAGATCCAGAACTCGTTCTTCCACGCGTGGACCGTGGCGGCCAATCGCGACAGCAACGGCAAGCCGATCCTGCTCGCGCCGAAGCTGCGCGTGCTGCACGACGCGGTGATCGCGCATTGCGACACGCTCGACGGCGTCAAGGACGGCCTGCTCAGCGATCCGCGCGCGTGCCGCGTGCAGCCGAGCTGGGTTGCGTGCAAGACCGGCGCGACCGACACGGCGCATTGCCTCACGCCCGCCGAATGGTCGGTGGCGAAGAAAATCTACACGGGCCCGACCGACGCCGCCGGTCATCGCTTCCTGCCGGGCGGCCTCGAACCCGGTTCGGAGCTGATGTGGGGCTCGTTCGTGCCGCGCGACGCCAACTCGCGCGTGATGTCCGAATCGCTGTTCGCGAGCATGGTGCCGGTGGTCAATCTCGCGCCGTCGCAGGCCGAATCGAGCGCGACGACGTTCCCGTTCACGACCGCCCAATTCGCGCGCATGCAGGAACTGCATCCGCTCAACGACGCGACCAATCCCGATCTGCACGCGTTCTCCGCGCGCGGCGGCAAGCTCATCATGTGGCACGGCTGGGCTGACTTCTCGATCGCGCCGATGATCTCCATCGCCTACTATCGCGCCGTGCAGGCCGAGCTGGGCGTGGCCGCGACCGACCGCTTCCTGCGCCTCTTCATGATCCCGGGCGTGGGCCATTGTGGTGGCGGCGACGGCTTCGCGCAGGTCGATACGCTGAGCCCGCTGATGTCGTGGGTGGAGCGCGGCACCGCGCCCGCGAGCCTGCACGCGGACCGCATCGCCGCGAGCGCGGGCGGCTTCGGTCCGCCGCCGGCGGC
>NZ_JAAGPN010000487.1:0-2900 GCF_017104805.1 Paraburkholderia sp. Ac-20347
CGCCCGGCTCCTCGTCGGCGCCGCCGCCCGAACTGTCCGCGCCGGGCACGTCCGACGTCACCGACGACGCGCTCGCGGGCGCATCGGTCGACGCGCGTCGCGCGGCTTCATCGGCGGAAGCAGTCGAACCAGTGGAACCGGCAGGAGTCGCGCCGGTGGCGGAACCGGCGGGCGTGGAAACAGGAGGAGCGGATGCGCCCGGCTCGGAGGACTGGGCGGGACGGCCAGCGCCGTCGGGAACCTCGGGGTGGTCGGTCTTGTTATCGCTCATGACGTGGGGACGGGCGCGCCGCGCGCGCGAACGAATGAACAGGCCTCCGATTATGCGTCGCACCGCAGGCCGTTGCCACCCCAATGCACAAATGCTCACACTCGGTGACATTACGCATCACACGACGCCGCGAATTTGCAGCGCCGCCGAGCAAGCGCCATGCCGCGCGGCAGCATACGCGCCGTTACGAATCCTGGCGCTCGTCGAAGGTCTCGCGCAGCGCAATCTGCATGCTCGCGTGGATCTTCACGCACCAGCGCCACAGCAGCATCGTGAGCAGCGCCGCGCAGACCAGCACGCCGATCAGAAAGCCCGTCGGCGGCAGGATCGTGCCCGAGAGCGCCGCCACCAGCACGAACACGCCGATCATCGAGACGGCCGGCACCAGCTCCGCGATCGCGTGGCGCAGCGCGCGCGTGAAGCGCCCCGCCTTCTCCGGCTGCACGCTGACCTCGGCGAGCAGCAGCGCGAGCGACTGCGTCTTGCGCCACACGGCGACGAGGAACGGCATCGCCAGCACGAGCGCCGCGCTCCAGAGCACGACGCGCTGGATCCGCTCGTCGGGCACCCAGTTCGCGATCAGCGGCGCGGCGTAACGCGCGCCATACGACATGCCGATGAAGATCGCCGACACCAGCGCCAGATTCACCGCGATCTGCACCACGATGCGCCGCGTCAGCGAAAAAAGCGTCGGTCCGTTCGAACGCGGCATCAGCGCGCGCAGCCACTGGCTGTAGAGGCCGAACACGTTCGAGACGGCGGGCGGCATGGCGCGCGCGAGGCGCTGCGAGAGCGGATCGGCCACGCGGATCAGATACGGCGTGGTGAGCGTCGTGATCGCCGAGACCGTCACCGCGATCGGATAGAGAAAGCCGCTCGTGACCTTCAGCGTCAGGCCGAGCGAGGCGATGATGAACGAGAACTCGCCGATCTGCGAAACCGTCATGCCCACGCGCATCGCCGTGCGGCCGTCGCGGCCCGCGAGGAAGGTGCCCAATCCGCACGACACCAGCTTGCCGAACACCACGGCGAGCGAGATCACCGCGATCGGCCACGCGTAGTCGACCAGCACGAGCGGATTGAGCATCAGCCCGATCGTCACGAAGAAGATCGCCGAAAATGCGTCGCGCAGCGGCGCGACCAGATGCTCGATGCGCTCCAGGTGCCGCGATTCGGCCATGACCGCGCCGATCAGGAACGCGCCGAGCGCGATCGAATAGTCGAGCTTCACGACCAGCAGGCAGAAGCCGAAACAGAAGCCGAGCACCGAGACGAGCAGCATCTCGTCGCTGCCCACGCGCGCCACGTAGCCCAGCACGCGCGGCACGATCAGGATGCCCGCCAGCAGCGAAACCAGCATGAACAGGAGCAGCTTGCCGAGCGTGATGAGCGCGATGCCGGGCGACAGCTCGCCGGTCTGCGCGATGCCGCCGAGCAGCACCAGCATGGCGATGCCCAGAATGTCCTCGACGATCAGGATGCCGAACACGAGCTGCGCGAACGGTTCACGCTTCACGCCCAGATCGGCGAGCGCCTTGACGATGATGGTGGTCGACGAAATCGCCAGGATCGCGCCGAGAAACAGCGAATCCATCGCCGCCCAGCCGAACGCGCGGCCGATCTCGTAGCCGAGCCAGAGCATCACCACGATTTCCGAAATCGCCGCGACGATGGCCGTCGCGCCCACCTGAAAGAGCTTGCGCAGGCTGAATTCGAGCCCGAGCGAGAACATCAGGAACACCACGCCGAGCTCGCCCATCGTCTGAATGGTCTGCTCGTCGTGGATCAGCTGGAACGGCGGCGTGTACGGCCCGATGATCACGCCCGCCGCGATATAGCCGAGCACGACCGGCTGCTTCAGGCGATGAAACAGCACGGTGACGATCCCCGCGATCGCCATCACCACTGCCAGATCCTGAATGAAGCCGATTCCTTGATGCATGTACGATATTCCTTACAAAACGCTGTCTGATGCCTGAATGTTACCCGATGATCGGCGTCGGCCAAATCGTCGCAAACGAAAAAAGCACGGCCTACAATGATGTGTCCCTGGACGGCGCGGGCCGCGCGTGCATCTTTCGGCGCGCTCATTGCCGGCTTGCCGCGCTATCGCGCAGCGCCGCCCCGCTCCGCCACTGCTCCATCACCGCTTAACGAACCGCCATCGAGCCGCCTCTCGCCATGACCGCTTCCGCTGCTTCCGCCGTCTGCCCGGCAACCGGCGCCGCCGGTGCGGCTGCGTCCTGCGGCTTGGCTTGCGCCTCGGCCTTGGCCTTCTGGCGCGCGAGCGCGGCGTTGGCGCGGCCGATATGCGACGGATCGATGCCCGGGCCTTCCGACGCCGTGCCGTCCAGTTCGTAACGCGGACCGCCCGCGGCCACGCGCTCGTGGTAACGCGGATGGTTCACATGGCGCTTGAGCACGGCGACGATCAGCGTGCGCTCGTAGTCCGGATGCGCGGCGACCAGATCCTCGACGACACCGATCTTGAGCGGCAGACGTTCGCGGAAGGTCGGATAGAGCTTCGCGAAAACGTTCCAGACCGTGTTGAGCTGGCGGTTGCGCTCGATGCGCGCCTTCTCGGCTTCGCTGAGATTCGCCGCCGGTTGTTGCGCACGCGCCGGACGCT
>NZ_JAAGPN010000488.1:0-2892 GCF_017104805.1 Paraburkholderia sp. Ac-20347
GCCGCCGCCGTTGCCGCCGCCGCCCGGACGGCCGCGGCCGCCGAAGCCGCCACGGTTAGCCGGCGGTGCCTTGCGCGGCTCGAAGCCTTCGACGACGTTGACCGGCAGCGTGCCGCGCACGAAACGCTCGATGCGCTTGAGCGCGCCTTGCTCGGCGTGGTGCACGAGGCTCACCGCGGTGCCCGAACGGCCCGCGCGGCCCGTACGGCCGATACGGTGCACGTAGTCTTCCGCGAACTTCGGCAGGTCGTAGTTGAAGACGTGCGTGATGCCCGGGATGTCGATACCGCGTGCCGCGACGTCGGTCGCGACCAGCACGCGCACGCGACGCTCGCGCAGAGCGCGGATCGTGCGGTTACGTGCGCCTTGCGGCAGGTCGCCGTGCAGTGCGGCGGTTTCGAAGCCGGCGTCGGCCAGCTTGCCGGCGAGCTGGTCGGCGTCCATCTTGGTCGCCGTGAACACGACAGCCTGGTCGAGCTTTTCGTCGCGCAGCAGGTGGTCGAGCAGACGATCCTTGTGATCGCGGTCGTCGACGTAATGCACGGTCTGGGCGATGTTCGAGCTCGCTTCGATCTTGCGGACGATCTCGATACGCTCCGGATCCTTCAGCAGGCGGCCGGTGATCGAGGCGATCTTGCCGTCGAGCGTGGCCGAGAACAGCATCGTTTGACGCGTTTCGGGCGTGGCGGCCACGATCGTGTCGATGTCGTCGATGAAGCCCATGTCCAGCATGCGGTCAGCTTCGTCGAGCACGAGCATCTTCAGCTCGGACAGGTCGATACGGCCGCGCTCGAGGTGGTCGAGCAGACGGCCCGGCGTTGCCACGAGAATTTCGGGGTTCTTGGCGAGCAGCATCAGCTGCTGGCCGTAGGCCACACCGCCGAGAATGCTGACGGTGCGCAGGCGGCGCAGGTGCTTGCCGTACGTCGAAGCGGCCGTCGTCACCTGCATGGCGAGTTCGCGCGTCGGCGTGAGGACGAGCAGGCCGGGGCGTGCCACCGGCTGCGGACGGCGTTGCGGGCGGCGATCGGCTTGCTGGCCGTTCGCGCCTTGCGGACGCGGCTCGCGCGGTTGCGCGGCTTGTGCTTTCTGGATCTGAGCGAAGCGCTCGATGGCAGGCAGCATGAACGCTGCGGTCTTGCCCGAACCGGTCGGGCTGGAGACCAGCAGGTCGCGGCCCGCGATGGCTGCAGGAATGGCGCGTTCCTGAACCGGCGTCGGGGCCTTGTAGCCCGCTGCGGTCAGCGCGGAGACAATCTCCGGCGACAGACCGAGCGACTCGAACGTCGGACCTGCCGGCGTGTCGGCAGCAGGCGCGGCGCCTTCAGCGGCGGCGGCGACAGGCTGCTCGAGGCCGAGGGCGTCGTTGGCGATCGCGTCGAGGGGGCTTTGGGTATTGCTCGAAGTCATGAAAATCCTTGGTACACAGGAAATAGAACGTCGGCGCCAATCGGCATACCCAAGTCGTCGGATTGTGCAAACAAATCGAAAAACGGGGGCAATCCGCACACGGGGGCGGATTTTCGTTAGAAGCTGTTTTGGGTGCGGCTCAGCCCGGATTGGCCAACCGCCAGCCTGATACTTGACGGCCCGAAAGCAGGGCCACGGCAGGGAGGGACAGGTTCTAAACTGGATTGGAGCTTAACGCTACGTGGCGTTGGGCTGATCGCAATGGCGACCGGAGCGCAACGCAGCGCGGATTATATCTCGTTTTGTTGCAGCGCGCCAGCGCGAGCGCAAACGATTTGCGGTGCGTGGATAGTTGCACGCGGATCGGCGCAAAAGAGGGTGGGAACGGCGGGAAATCGCTGTGATTTCGCGGAGGGGAAATTCGGGCGAGGCGCGGCTGGGCGTGCCGCGCCGACCGGTGCCGAAGCCGGGCTTAGCTCGCCGCGCCGCTCTTGAGCGACTCGACCAGTTCGACATACTGCGTCTTCGCCGTGTCCTGCGCCGTGCCTTGCAGCGCGGCCCAGGCGTCGTACTTGTATTTGCCGACGATGTCGGTGAAACCCGGCTTGTCGCCGTGCACGTCGCCTTCGCTGGCCTGCTTGAACAGCGCGTACAGACGCAGCAGCGTCAGGTTGCCCGGACGCTCCGACAGCTTCTGCACGTCTTCCTGGGCCTGCGTGAACTGGGCGTTGATATCGCTCATTGTTGTTTCCTCCACTTGAAATCGATCGAGTCCGTCGATGGTAGCAGCGTCGTCTGGCACGGGGCTGGAACGATTCCTCCACTCTAGAAGGACTCTCGCCGACGGTGCGCGCGGCGCGCAGCGCGCATGCCTGGGCGGCGACTGGGCGAGGGCGCCGCATTACAATAGCGGTCATGACTGAAACCGTGCTGCTTGCCATCGATACGTCGACCGAATTCTGTTCGGTCGCGCTGCTTCGCGCCGCCGCGTCCGCGGGCGGCGCATCTGCCCCGGGCTCCGCTTCGGACGCCGCTCAGGAACCGTCCCCGTCGTCGTCGCGCGTCTGGGTGCGACATGAAGCCACGGGCGCTGTCTCCAGCACGCGCCTGCTGCCTGCCATCGGCGAAGTGCTCGCCGAAGCCGGCCTTACGCTCGCCGATTGCGACGCGATCGCATTCGGCGCGGGCCCCGGCTCGTTCACGGGCTTGCGCACCGCCACGGGCGTGGCGCAAGGCCTCGCGTTCGGCCTCGATATTCCGGTCGTGCCGGTCAGCACGCTGCTCGTCTGCGCGGAAAGCGCGCGGCTGCGCGACGCGTCGGCGACGCGCGTGCTGGCGGCGCTCGACGCGCGCATGGACGAAGCCTATTGGGCCGACTACGCGTGGGACGCGTCGACGGGCGACTGGGCGACCGTGCAGGCCGCCTCGCTCGATGCGCCCGAGGCCGTCGTCGCGCCCGACACGACGTTCACGCTGGCGGGC
>NZ_JAAGPN010000489.1:0-2886 GCF_017104805.1 Paraburkholderia sp. Ac-20347
ACAACCCGCCCCTATGCGACGGACGCGCGGACGCGTAGTGGCGGGGAGTGCGTTCGTCGCGCACCGCTATGGCGCCGACGCGCCGTTCGCGGCCACGGCCGCCGCGAAGGCCGCGCTCGAATCGCTCGCGAAAACGGCCGCCGCCGAACTCGCGCCGCACGGCGTGAGCGTGAATTGCGTCGCGCCCGGCTACACGCGCAAGGACGCCGGCCCCACGCCGGAGAACGCCCCCGCGTGGGCGCGCGCCGCCGAAGTCACGCCGCTGGGCCGCGTGGCCGATCCCGCCGATGTCGCCGAACTGATCGCCTTCCTGCTTTCCGACGCCGCGCGTCATATCACCGGCCAGACCATCCACATCGATGGCGGACTGACGCTGGGCTGATTCCCGCGCGCGCGTCGCGCATTGGTTCGCTCGCTAGCGAATCAAACGCTACGCGCGACACCTAGCTCGACATCTGCGCCACGTCGCGCTCCATCAGCAAACCGCGCACGCAGCGCAAACATCGCTCACGCACATCGCACGTGAAGCGAACACGCGTGCACCATCGCGCAAAATCGCGAACGAAAGCGCACACAATGGCCCGCTTCCTTACGGCTTCCCTGGCCGCGACAGCCTGTCGCACCGTAAAATAGCGCCGTTCGAGCATCGGCGGCCCGCCTGCAGCGCGCGCCTCGACGCATCGCCAGCGGCCCGCGCCACCGGACGCCGCTTTCGCCACCCGTCGCCACGCCGGTCGTGGCGCGCACAACAATCCTGGGGACGACGCGCGATGGCAGCATTTCAATGGTTCAAGGAACTGAACGCACGCGAGCGCCGCACGCTCTACGCGGGCTTCGGCGGCTACGCCGTCGATGCGTTCGACTTCATGATCTACTCGTTCCTGATCCCGACGCTCATCGCCACGTGGGGCATGACGAAAAGCGAAGCGGGCATGATCGCCACCAGCTCGCTGATTTCGTCGGCGATCGGCGGCTGGCTCGCGGGCATCCTCGCCGATCGCTACGGCCGCGTGCGCGTGTTGCAATGGACCATCGCCACGTTCGCGCTCTTCACCTGTCTCTCCGGTTTCACGCACTCGTTCTGGCAACTGCTCGCCACGCGCACGCTGCAAGGCGTCGGCTTCGGCGGCGAATGGTCGGTCGTCACGATCATGATGGCCGAGACGATCCGCTCGCCGCAGCATCGCGCCAAGGCCGTCGGCACCGTGCAGAGCAGCTGGTCGTTCGGCTGGGCCGCGGCGGCGATTCTCTACTGGGCCTTCTTCGCGCTGCTGCCCGAGGAATACGCGTGGCGCGCGTGCTTCTGGATCGGCATCCTGCCCGCGCTGTGGATTCTCTACGTGCGCCGCAACGTGAGCGACCCCGAAGTGTTCCTGCAGACGCGCCGCGCGCGCGAGGCCGGCGACGTGCAAGGCCACTTCCTGCAGATCTTCGCGCCCGCGCATCTCGCGACCACGCTGCTCGGCAGCGCGCTGTGCACCGGCATGCTCGGCGGCTACTACGCGATCACCACCTGGCTGCCCACCTATCTGAAGACGGTGCGCCATCTGTCCGTGTTCAACACGAGCGGCTATCTGATCGTGCTGATCGTCGGCTCGTTCACGGGCTATATCGTCGGCGCGATTCTGTGCGACAAGATCGGACGGCGCGCGTCGTTCATCCTGTTCGCGATCGGTTCGTTCGCGCTCGGCATGGCCTACACGATGCTGCCGATCACCGATGCCGCGATGCTCGCGCTCGGCTTTCCGCTCGGCATCGTCGTGCAGGGCATTTTCGCGGGCGTCGGCGCCTATCTTTCCGAGCTTTACCCGAACGCGATCCGCGGCTCGGGACAGGGCTTCTGCTACAACCTCGGACGCGGTCTCGGCTCGTTCTTTCCGATCCTCGTCGGCACGCTCGCGCAGACCACGACGCTCGTGAAAGCGATCGGTACGGTGGCGGGCGCGGGCTATCTGCTCGTGATCGTCTCGGCGCTGTGTCTGCCGGAAACGAAGGGCAAAGTGCTGGCCGATCATGGTGCGTCCGACGTCACCGACAAGCCAGCCGAAGCGGCCGCCCAGCCGCCTGCGGACTCCGCTGCACGATGAGCCCGAACATGCTGCAATACCTTCCGTCCCTCTCAATACGACCGGCATGAAAACGATCGTCCTCGGCGCCGGTGTGATCGGCGTCGCTACTGCGTACTATCTGAGCGAACGAGGCTGCGACGTCACGGTCATCGAGCGCGAGCCGGGCGTCGCGCTCGGCACGAGCTTCGGCAACGCGGGCGTCATCGCGCCCGGCTACGTCACGCCGTGGGCCGCGCCGGGCATGCCGGCCAAGCTCCTCAAATATCTGCTCAAACCCACTTCGCCGCTGATCTTCCGCCCCGCGCTGGACGCCGCGCAGTGGCGCTGGATCGCGCGCTGGCTGCGCGAATGCGACCTCGCGCGTTTTCGTGTGAACAAGCAGCGCATGCAGCGCATCGCTTACTACAGCCGCGAATGTCTGCACGCGTTTCGCGCGCAGCATGCGTTCGAGTACGGTCGCAGCCAGGGCTATCTGCAACTCTTTCGCAGCGACTACGACGTCGAACTCGCGCAGCCCGCGCTGAACGTGCTGCGCGACGCGGGCATCGCGTATCGCGAACTCGACGCCGATGCCTGCGCGCAGATCGAACCGGGCCTCGCGTGGTCGCGCGTGAAGCCGGTGGCAGGCATCTATCTCCCCGACGACGAAGCCGGCGACTGCGCGCGCTTCACGCGCGAGCTGCGCGCCGTGTGCGAGGCGCGCGGCGTGAAGTTCGTCTTCGATACCGAAGTGCTCGCGCTCGAATCCGCGGGCGGCAAGGTGACGGGCGTGCGCGTGCGCGCGGTGCCGGGCCGCGAGGCGCGCAACCGCCGCGAA
>NZ_JAAGPN010000490.1:0-2737 GCF_017104805.1 Paraburkholderia sp. Ac-20347
TTGCGTGAGCGCCGCGCCTTGCGGCGTGCGCACGAACAGTTCGACGCCCAGTTCGCGTTCGAGACTCTTGATCTGCTGGCTCAGCGGCGGCTGGCCGATGCCGAGCTTTTCGGCGGCGCGGGTGAAGTTGCGCTCGACGGCGACGGCTACGAAATAGCGCAGATGACGGAGTTCCATGCGATGCCTCGGGTTCCGGTGGGCGTGCTCAGGCGTGACGGATAGGCTGGCGAGCCAGTGCTAAAACATATTGCGTTAGCCAGTTCCATATATTGGACAGTATAACGAAGCAGCGGGACAATTTGCCTCGTCATTGCAGCCAGCCGCGAGGCCCCGTCATCATGAGCACTCAATCCGCCGCGACGCGCCGTGCGTCGCCTGCCGCTTCATCCGCACCTTCGCCAGCCTCGGCCCGCACGGGCGTCGATCCCGGTTCGTCCGCGTACCGGCGCATCAGCATCGCGTTATTTCTCGCCGGTTTCGCGACCTTCTCGCTGCTCTATTGCGTGCAGCCGCTGCTGCCCGTGTTCGCGAGCGAGTTCCATATCGGCGCGGCGCAAAGTTCGTTGTCGCTCTCGCTCTCGACGGGCCTGCTCGCGATTTCGATCCTCTGCGCGGGCGCGTTGTCCGAGCGCGTCGGGCGGCGCGGTCTGATCTTCGTATCGATGACGCTGGCCGCGCTCTTCAACGTGATCGCCGCGCTCGAACCGTCGTGGCACGGCATTCTGATCGCGCGCGCGTTGGAAGGCTTCGCGCTCGGCGGCGTCCCGGCGGTGGCGATGGCCTATCTCGCCGAGGAAATCTCCGCGGGCGGTCTCGGTCTCGCGATGGGGCTGTACGTGGGCGGCACCGCGTTCGGCGGCATGATCGGGCGCGTCGGCATGAGCTGGCTCGCGGAGCATCTGTCATGGCGCACGGCCATGCTGACGATCGGTGTGATCGACGTGATCGCGGCGCTGGCGTTCTTCGCGCTACTGCCCGCGTCGCGCCACTTCGTGCGCCGCGCCGATCTGAGCCCGGCGCATCATGTCGCGCTGTGGCGCAAGCATCTGTCGGCGTCGACGCTGCCTGCCGTGTTCGCCACCGGCTGCCTCGCGATGGGCGTGTTCGTGACGGTCTATAACTACGCGGGCTTTCGTCTGCTCGCGCCGCCGTTCGATCTGAGCGCGACGCAAACCGGCATGATCTTCTGCGCGTATTTCGCGGGCATCGTGGCGGCGTCGGCGGCGGGTGCGCTCGCGGATCGCTGCGGCCGCGCGCCGGTGCTGATCGGCGGCGTGATCGTCGCGGCCGTCGGGCTCGCGCTCACCTTGTCGAGCGTGCTTGCGCTGGTGGTGATCGGCATCGTGGTGCTGACCGTGGGTTTCTTCACGACGCATTCGGTCGCGAGCGGCTGGGTCGGGCAACTCGCGGACGGCGCGAAGGGCCACGCCACGTCGCTCTATCTGCTGGCGTATTACCTCGGATCGAGCGTGCTGGGTTCGTGGGGCGGCTGGTTCTGGCAGAAAGGGCAGTGGCCGTCGGTGGCGGGCTTTGCGTTCGCGTTGCTGGCAGCGTGCGGCGCGCTGGGCATCGTGATCGCACGCAGACAGGCGCTCGCTCGCGCGCCGATTTGAAGCCGCAAGTCACGACGAGTACGTCGTGCAAACAGGCGCGCGCCGGATTCACCGGCTGCGCGCTTTTTTTATTCACGCGAACTTTCACGCGAACTTCGCACGTACTTCACGCGGCCCAAGCCGAACAGCGGATCACGCTGCAGAAGTTGCCCGCATGGAAGTGCGGATCCTTGTCGGCGAGCACGTCGGCCTTCACGTTGCCGAAGGTCGTCTCCGGCTTGTGCTTGATGCCGTCGTAGAAGGTCTGAATGATGTCTTCCTTGAAATGCGGCGTGCGCGGATGCGCGTGCACCACGGCGTCGCGCTCGGCGTGGCTGTACTCGTGATACGTGAGGCCGAGCACGTCCATTTCGACGCCCGCCGTCACCAGCGCGATCACCGGATGCATATGCTGAGGGATGCCAGGCGTGGTGTGAAGCGCGATGGACGTCCACACGAGATCGATATCCTGTTGCGAGATGCCGCGCGCGCGCAGGAAATCGCGCGCCGCGTTCGCGCCGTCCACCTCGAAGCGCTCGTGCGCGCTGCTGTGCGCGTGCGTGAGGCCGACGTCGTGAAACATCGCGCCCGCATAGAGCAGCTCGCGGTCGAACTTCAGCTCGCGCTTGAGGCCCGCGAGCGCGCCGAAGTAATACACGCGGCTCGAATGGTTGAACAGCAAGGGCGATTCGGTATCGCGCACGAATTCGGTGATTTCGCGTGCAAGCTGGCTATCGGGGATGGCAACGTCTGCGAGTTCGAGGCTCATGGCGGGACTCCGTCGGGTGGGTGTGGAAGTCATTCTGGACTGTGCTAGCATTGTCTGGATTCGACTGAGAACGTCGATTTCTGCCATTTCACGCGGAATCAGGACATAGCGCCCGCGTGCCCTCCGGAGCCCGATCCTCATGCCCAGAATCGTCGCCATTCTCGCGCTGCCCGGCGTGCAGCTGCTCGACGTGAGCGGCCCGCTCGACGTCTTCGCCCAGGCCAACACGGAGTCGGGCCGCGCGTTCTACGACCTGCGCGTGATCGCGTGCCGCGCGGGCCCGATCCGCAGTTCGTCGGGCGCGCGTCTGCTGCCCGACGCGGTGGCGGGGCAGACGACGGAGCGCATCGACACCTTGCTCGTCGCCGGTGCGCCC
>NZ_JAAGPN010000491.1:0-2660 GCF_017104805.1 Paraburkholderia sp. Ac-20347
TGGCCCGCGCCGTTGAGCGGTCCGGCATGGCGCGGCGAGCGCGCGACATGGCGCTGCGTGAGCCACAGCCCCGCGATGCCGACCGGCAGATTTACCCAGAAGATGCTGCGCCAGCCGATCGCATCGACGAGCACGCCGCCGACGCACGGCCCGAGCGCCATCGCCGCGGACACCAGCGCGCCCCAGATGCCGATCATGCGCGTGCGCAGCGGACCGGGCGGAAACGCCTGGGTCAGCAGGCTCAGGGAACTCGGCATGAAGAGCGCCGCGCCGCCGCCTTGCAGCAGACGCGCGGCGATCAGCGCGGCGGGCGTCGTGGCGCTCGCGCACAGCACCGAGGCCGCGACGAACAGCGCCAGGCCGATCAGGTAGAGGGTCTTCGAGCCGTAGCGGTTGGCCAGCGCGCCGCCGAACAGCAGCAGCGCGGCGAAGCTGAGCGCGTAGGCGTCGACGACCCAGACGAGCGTCGTCAGCGAAATCGCGAGGCTCGTCTGCATCGCCTTGAGCGCGACGTTGACGATCGTGACGTCGAGCATCGCCATCACGAAGCCGCACGCGAGCGCCACCATGATCGTCGCCGGGCGCGCGCCGGGCGGCGCGAGCGTTGCGGGCGTGGCAGGCGTTTTCGCCGAGACCGGATTCACGCCGCTCTCCCGCCGAGATAGAGCCGCCGCATCTCGTCGCTGTCGAGCAGGGCGCGCGCCGGGCCTTCGAGCGCGACGCGGCCCATCGTCAGCACGATGCCGCGATCGGAGATGCGCAACGCCTCGATCGCGTTCTGCTCGACCATCAGGACGCCGATGTGCTCGGCGTCGCGCATCCGCACGATCGCGTCGAACACCTCGTCGACCATTTTCGGCGACAGGCCCGCCGAGGGCTCGTCGAGCAGCAGCATGGCGGGACGCGGCATCAACGCGCGCGCGAGCGACACGATCTGCCGTTCGCCGCCCGACAGCGCGGCGGCGGGCGTGCGGTAGCGGCGGCGCAGCACCGGGTACTGCTCGCACAGTTCGTCGATGCGCGCCTCGCGAGGAAACGACGACATCCCCTGACCGCCGAGCATCAGGTTTTCGCGCACGGTGAGCGCGCCGAACACGTTGTCGGTTTGCGGCACGTAGCCGACCCCGTGCAGACGCACCTTGCGATGCACCGGTTCGCGCGCGAGGTCGACGCCTTGCAGCTTGACCGTGCCCGTGCGCGGCAGCAGGAAGCCCGCGATCGCCTTGAGCAGCGTGGACTTGCCGCAGCCGTTCGGGCCGAGGATCGAGACGATCTCGACCGCGCCCACGCTCAGCGACACGCCGTGCAGAATATCGACGCCCGGCGTATAGCCTGCGACGAGTCCATCGACTTCGATCATGACGCCTCCAGCGGCTGGCGGGCGGCGTGCTCGCGGCCCAGGTACGCATCGAGCACGCGCCGGTTGCGCTCCAGCTCGGCGGGCTTGCAGTTGGCGATGGCCGAGCCGCGATCGAGCACGACGCAGCGGTCGCACAGTTCGCGGATGAAATGCATGTCGTGCTCGATCACCATCAGCGTCACGCCGAGCCGGTGGATGCGCCGCAGCTCCGCCACCAGTTCGCCGCGCAGGTTCGGATGGACGCCCGCCGTCGGTTCGTCGAGCAGCAGCAGCTTCGGCTCGGTCATCATTGCGAAGGCAATACCGAGCAGTTTCTTCTGGCCTCCCGAGATCGACGCGGCGGGCAGTTGCGCGACGGCGCCCAGCTTCAGTTCGTCGAGCAAGGCGCGCGCGCGTGCGCGGGTCGCGTCTTCGAGCGCGCGCATCGTGCGTCCTCGCAGCAGCGCCGCGCCAAGCCCGTGACGCTCGGACGACGCGGCCATCGTCAGTTCGAGCACCGACATGCGCGCGGGCATCGACGGCAGTTGAAACGTGCGGCGGATGCCGAGCTGCGCAATGCGCTGCGGCGTGAGCCGGTCGATGCGGCGGCCGTCGAAGCGGATTTCGCCGCCCGCGAGCGGCGCGAAACCGGTGACCGCGTTCAGCACCGTGCTCTTGCCGGAGCCGTTCGGGCCGAGCAGGCCGACGATTTCGCCCTGGCCGACCGACAGCGCGAGCCCGGACAGCACCGTATTCCCGCCGTAGCGGATGGCGATGCCATCCAGTTCGAGGAGCGCGCTCATGGGTGGATCTCCAGACGTTCGGGCAGCAGGCCGCGCGGCCGCCAGAGCAGACAGGCGAGCAGCATCAACCCGACGAGGCCGAGCCGCACCGCGCCCGCCAGATCGCTGCCCACGCCGAACCAGTCCTTGAGAAACGGCGCGAGCGAATACACCGCCTGCACCAGCACGGCGCCGACCAGCACGCCCGCATTGCTGCCGAGCCCGCCGACCATCACGATGGTCCAGAGCGCGAAGGTTTCGGACGAGAGCATCGTGTCGGGCCCGACGTAGCTGATGTACCAGGTCAGCAGCGCGCCCGCGAGCGCGGCGGGCAACGCGGCCGCGACGCTTGCGCGCGTTTTCAGCGAGAGCGGGTCGTAGCCGAAGCACACTGCCAGCGCCGGTTCCTCGCGCATGACCTTCAGCGCGCGGCCGAAGCGGCTGCGCACGATGCGCCGGTAGCCCGCGTAGACCAGCGCGAGACACGCGGCCGTCACGGCGAGAAACGCGAGATCGGCCCAGGGCGCGGCGAGCCCGCC
>NZ_JAAGPN010000492.1:0-2730 GCF_017104805.1 Paraburkholderia sp. Ac-20347
GTCGAGACCGCGCCTGCCGGCGTGGCCGCCGCCGCCGTCTCGGCCCACGCAGCACATGCAGCACAAACCGAATCATTCGTTTCGACCGTCACAGGCGTCCCATCCGCGCCCGCGCCGGCCCACGCCGGATGGCGGGCGGACCCGCCCGTGCAGCGCCCCGCGCCGCAGCACGCATGACGTGCGGCGGACGACAGGCGCAGCAAGGGAAAAGAGAAGCAGGAGAGCATGATGTATAACGCTCAAGGAAAAATTTCGCAGGCCGATGTCCTCGCGAAATACGCGCCGCTGGTCAGGCGTCTGGGTCTGCAGCTCGTGGCGAAAATGCCTGCGAGCGTGGATCTGGACGACCTCATCCAGGCCGGCATGATCGGTCTGATGGATGCGGCCAACCGCTACAAGGAAGACCAGGGCGCGCAGTTCGAGACCTACGCGAGCCAGCGCATCCGTGGGGCGATGCTCGACGAGCTGCGCAGCAACGACTGGCTGCCGCGCAGCCTGCGCCGCACTTCGCGCGAGGTGGAGAGCGCCGTGCATCAGGTGGAGCAGCGGCTCGGACGCTCGGCGAGCGAAACCGAGATCGCCGACCATCTGAGCATGCCGCTCGACGAGTATCAGTCGATGCTGCAGGACCTGCATGGCAGCCAGCTGATCTACTACGAAGACTTCGACCGTTCCGCCGAGGACGAGCCGTTCCTCGACCGCTATTGCGTCGATCACTCGGATCCGCTCTCGGCGCTGCTCGACGACAGCCTGCGCGGCGCGCTCGTCGAAGCGATCGAACGCCTGCCCGAGCGCGAGAAGCTGCTCATGTCGCTGTACTACGAGCGCGGCATGAACCTGCGCGAGATCGGCGCGGTGATGGAGGTGAGCGAGTCGCGCGTGTGCCAGCTGCACAGCCAGGCGGTGGCGCGTCTGCGTACGCGTCTGCGCGAGATGTCCTGGGCCGGCACCGAGAATTAAGCGGCGGCGGGTTCGGAGCGAAAAGAGCCGGAGTGCGCAAGCGCTCCGGTTTTTTTATGGGCGTTCGCGACGCGCGCGGAGCGATGCACGAAAGCGCGCGGAGCACGCGCCAAAACAAAAAAGCCGAAGCAATCCGCTTCGGCTTTTTCTGTCGCTGCGCGGCGTCGTGCCGCGCGCTTTAATCCAGGCTCACAGCCGGCATCGCAGCCGGCTTTACAACCCGAACGCAGGCAAACGGCCGTCGGGACCGTACAGCATCGTCGCGCCGGTATTGGTCTCGCCGCGCAGGATCGCCAGCGCACGGCGGTTATGTTCCATGCGCGTGCGGATCATCATGCCGATGGTGAGGTTCTGGCGTCGCGCGCGCTCGGTCGAACCCTTGAGCAGCGCCCATTGACCCGTGAGACGCGTGTCGCCGTCGCAGGCCAGTTCGATGCCCTTGCGGCCGCCCGGCAGACCGAGACCGGCCAGCTGCGCGTCGCGCACCTTTTCGAGCCCGGCCAGACGCTGCGTGAGCGTCGACTTCTGCTCGACGATCTGCGGCAGCGAATCCATGCCGTCGGCCGAGGTGAGCGCCTTCTCTTCGAAGGCGAGCAGCGACGCGAAAGCCTCAACAGCGGCGTGTTCGTCGATCAGTGTGGCGAGCAGGTCGTCTTTCATCGGTACCACCAGTCAAAGCGGATTGCGGGCCGGCGAAGGCAATCAGTTGCCCGTTGCCGGCTGCTTGATCAGACCGCGCGCCGTGTCGAGGATCCCATCGGCGATCTTGCCGGTGTCGATCTGCAGCGTGCCGTTCTTGATAGCGTCCTTGATCGACTGGACGTGATCCATGTCGATGTCGGCGCTATCGCTCGACGGCGCCGAGCGCAGCGTCGAGGAAAGCGAGGAAAGGCTCACGTTGGCGTCTCCGGGAGTGCCGCCCGTCGACGCGGTGCTGGCGGCCGCGGCGGGAGACGCCGTGCTGCCGGCGCCGATGGCGCTCGCGGTATCGCCCTGGCCGGTACGCGCCAGGCTGTCTTGCAGCGGGCGCGCTTCGTTGCGATTGGAGGTGTCGATGTTCACGATGGGGCTTCCTGATCCGTATGCCCTTGATAACGGCGGGCGCGGCGCGAACTTTAGCGGAAAAAGTCCCGGCGTTACATGCTGTTACGTGTGCTGGCGCACATAGAGCGCAGCCCCGTTTTGCGCCGTCCCGGCCGTTATTTCGACCCTAAATCTGGATCTCCACCGTCGAGGCGTCCTTCACGACGCCGCTGATGATCTGCCCGTTGGGCGTGCGCACGCGCACCATCTGTCCGGGCGCGGCATTGTTGAGCACGCTGCCCTCGGAGGAAATCGTGAAATTCGGGCCCACGGCGACCACCTTGACCGTCTGGCCGATGACCACCGACGAGGCGCTGCGCAGCATGTCGGAGCGCAGCGGCAGGCCTTGCGTGATGCGCATGAGCGCGACCGCGCCGTTGGCCTGCTGCGGATCGGTGATGATGGTCTGCGGCAGGCTTGCGAGGTCGCCGTCGCGTGGCAGGTAGTCGGCGGCGGAGAGCGCCTCGCCTGCGTTGATCTGACGCGCGGCCACGTAGTAGGTCACGTTGATCGCGATGCGGCCGATCACGTAGAGCGTCCACGGCTTCGCGCCCACGCAGCGCACGCCCACGGTCGTGCGGCCCCACATGCGCGCGCCCGGCGGCATGAACGGTTCGAGCGCGGCGCAGGCCGCGAGGCCGCGCGGGAAGACCTGCGCGACCGTGATGCTGACCTTGCCCGGCAAGC